>JAICJW010000131.1 GCA_025928215.1 Chloroflexia bacterium
CGAAGAAAGGGCTTCCGCCTCATTCTTCGAACATCGAACTCCGAACTTCCCCCTGTGCTATGCTTGCACGACGATGAAGAAGGCGGTTGCGCTCCTCCGGCAGAATGAGTTGATGTTCACGCTCTGCGTGATGGTGGCCCTCGTCATGGTGGGGCTTTCGATGGTTTCGCCCATCCTGCCGCTCTATGGGCGGACGTTCGGCGTCAACGGCGCGCTGATTGGCCTGATCGTCTCGGCCTATCCCATCGCCCGGTTGCTGACGAATACTCCCGCCGGGCGGCTGGCGGATCGTTTTGGTCGCCGCCCGTTCCTGCTCGGTGGGATGTGCTTCACTGTTGTCTCAGCCATCATCTGTGGCTCCGCACCGACGTACGCCGTCCTGCTGCTCGGCCGGTTCCTCGAAGGGATTGGCTCGGCGCTTTTCATCACCAGCGCGCAGGCGACCGTCGCGGACATCAGCACGCCGGATAACCGGGGCCGGTTGATGAGTACCTTCCAGGCGTCGTTTCTGCTCGGCTCAACGGCAGGCCCAACGATCGGCGGATTGATCGCGGGGGCGCTCGGAGCGCGCGGCGTCTTTTTTGTCTATTCGGGGATGGCTTCCCTCGCTCTTCTCTGGGCCTTCTCGCGCCGCCATACGATCCCGACCCCCGCGCGGGAGGAGGCCGCGGTGCAGGGGGCAACAACCCCCCGCCGCCCCTCGCCCTTCGCGGCATGGCGGTATCTCGGCGACATCTCCTTTCTCGCCATCTGCCTCCTAACCCTCGCGCAGTTCTTTACCCGCACCGGCACACGCACGACCGCCCTCCCCCTCCTCGGCGCGGACCGCTACGGTCTCGGTGCGGAGGCAATTGGCGGTATCCTGACCCTTGCGACGATTGGCAACCTCATCTGTGTCCCGATCTCCGGGTGGATGGTGGACAATCTTGGGCGCAAGGCGGCGATTGTGCCGAGCACGCTGCTCTCCGGCGTTTCCGTTATCTGCTTCATCGTCAGCCCGAATATTCTCTGGTTCACGCTCTCCGCCGCCCTATTCGGCATCGGCACCGGCGTCGCGGGGCCTGCGCCCTCCGCCTATGTCGCGGACCTGGCGGAAGGGCAGGGGATCGGCGCGCGGCTCGGCGTCTATCGCTCCTTCGGGGATATTGGCTTCATCCTCGGCCCGATCTGCCTCGGTCTCGTCTCCGATGCGGCGGGTTATGGGACCGCGCTCTCCATCAATGCCGCGATGATTATTGTGACGGGCATCTTCTTCGCGATCGTCGCGCGAGAGACAGGCGGCAAGCGGCAACGCGCCAGAGATGCCGCCGCGGGGCAGGGGCATGTGCCGACGCCCGTATCGGAAATCGTGCATGGCGATGATTGATCCGCCTGCGCCGCCCGTCATCCCGCCGCCTGCCGACCCGCGCGAATTGCTTCGCCTCCTGCGGTTGCCGCACGCGGGCATTATCACCGACATTGACGGGACGATTGCCCCCCTCGCGGCGACGCCGGGCGCCGCCCGCGTGGATAAAGACGCCCGCCATGCCCTGATACGCCTCCTGCCCCACCTGACGCTCGTCGCCGCCCTGACGGGGCGCCGTGCCGAGGATGGCGCGGACATCGTGAACATTGCCGATCTGCCCGTCGTCGGTAATCACGGCATGGAGATGCTCGCGGGGGGCGCGCTCACTACCGATCCCGAGGCTGACCACTATGCGCCCAATATCCACCGCGTGATCGAGCAGATGCGGATCGCGCCGCTGCCGCCGGGCACGATCCTGGAGGATAAGGGGCCGACCGCCAGCGTCCATTACCGCCTCGCGCCGAATCATCCCGAGGCGCGCGCCGCCCTGTTTGCCTTGCTCGAACCCCTCGCCACCACCGAGGGATTGTGGCTGACCGAGGGGCGCGCCTTAATCGAAATTCGCCCGCCGGTGCTGATCAACAAAGGGCGCGCGCTCCGCCGACTCTGCATGGCCTATGCGCTGGACTCCGTGGTCATGTTCGGCGATGACCTAACCGATGTGGACGCCTTCGACGCGCTGCGCGATCTGCGCGCCGCCGGGGAGGTGGCGGGCCTCAGCGTCGGCGTCATCGCGCCAGACGGCACCGCCCCACCGGAAGTCCTCGCCAGCGTGGACGCCATCGCAACGGGCGTGACCGGCATCGCCGCCCTGCTCACCGCCGTGGCCGATGGCCTGGAGACGTAGCGCCGGTTTCATCTGGCGCCGCTCGATCAGAGGCGCGTCAGGCCGCGCACCGTCAACGCGACGCGCTCCTCCCCGCCTCTTCGCTGGCGCGCAATCCATCCCACTCCCGCCAACGACGCGAGCACTCCTTCGGTCTCCTCATCGCTCAGACCAATCCCCGCGCCAATGAGCCACGGATCAACGAGATGCATGCCGCGCCGGTCGAGCGCGCCGAGGCGTTGAAAAAAGGTGAAGCGCCGTTCGACGACGGCGGCCAGCGTTGGCGTCAGCATTATGATCGCTCCCCACTGCGGATCAGATCGGGGCGATGGCGGGCGCGGATCACACGGTAACTGCGCGGTCGCCGCCATTGCATGGCGTGTGCGATCCAGCCACGCGTCTCTGCCGGATCGTCCGCCGCCTTCAATCGCCACCGCCGCGCCACATGGAGGAGAGCGGGAGCGCACGGTACAACCGCGGTGATCTGTTCCGTAAGGTATTGAGCCATTGCGCCTTCCCCTGTTCCACGCCGGATCGCACTCATGGACGAATCCGCGCATCGCCGCCACCGCCACACTGGCGATACTGGCGCATGAACATGAGGAGGGCGTGAGAACGAGGTTGCGGAAGGCCAAAGAAAGTGTCCGCTTTTCGTAAAATTACCCGGCGCTTCCGCCGATCACCGTTGCGCCTGATCGAGCAGCCGGCCAATGAAAAAGAGGAGCCACAGCAGGCCAATCGCCCCGGCGACGACCACTGCCAGACCCGGAGCGATGCCGGCGCGCCGCGCGATGGCGTCAGTGAAGGCGCCGATCAGGGCACAGACCCCGATCGGCATGAGCATCGCGAGGGGGGAGAGGCGCGCCCGCGCCTTCTCCCCCCCCGTAGCCCTCCGGTCTATTCGTATCGGAGGGCATCAATCGGCTTCAGGGCCGCCGCGCGTTGCGCGGGATAAACGCCGAAGAACAGGCCCGTCGCCACCGCGAACCCCACCGCGATGAAGATGGATTGCACCGAAACGAGCGTCTGCTGATAGAACCGCCCGACGAGATACGAGGCAAGTACGCCAATCACTACGCCGGTCAGCGCCCCGATCAGGCTCATCACGACTGATTCGGTGATGAACTGCGTGAGAATGTCTCGCTTCTTCGCGCCGATTGCCTTCCGGATGCCGATCTCGCGCGTCCGTTCCGTCACCGAGACGAGCATGATATTCATGATACCGATGCCGCCGACGAGCAGGGAAATGCTGGCGATCACGAAGAGGAAGATCTGATACGTCTTCTGCGTGTCTTTCGCGGCCTGCAACTGATCCGCCTGATTGACGACCTGCCAGTCGGGCGCGCCGGTCCTCGTACGGTGCTGCCCGCTCAGCACATCATTGACCTCGCTGATCGCCTTGTCTACGGTGTCCGGGGTTGTCGCCTTCACATAGATGCTATCCACGATCTTGCCTGCCCCGGTGGGCGCGCCACCGCGACCGCCAGTCAGTTTTGCGAGCGCGGTGGTGATCGGCACGTAGACCTGGTTATCGAGCGAGCCGAATCCATTGCCGCCCTTCGCCTCCATCACCCCGATTACCCGGAAACTCTGCCGGTTGAGGCGGATCATCTGCCCGGTCGGGTCCGCGTCGCCGAAGAGCGCCGTCGCGATGGTCGCGCCGAGATCAACGACGGACTGATTGCCCGTCACGTCGCTATCCTGGATGAAGGAGCCGGTCTTCACATTGTAGGAATGGACATCCGAGTACGAAGGCCAGACGCCGGTCGCGGCGCCGAACGTGTTCTTGCCGCCCGCCGTAATCTGCCCGCCGCCGCGCACCTCCGGGGAGACGGCGCCACAGTCCGGGCATTGGGTCGGGTCGGCGAGCACCTGCGCGTCGGTGAGGGTGAGGGTTCGGGACTGGTTGCCGGTCGCGACGCCCCCGGTGGACTGGCTCGCGCCTTGAACGGTAATCAGGTTGGTGCCGTTGCGTTCGAGCGCCGTCAGGGCTTTCGCAACGACCCCGTTGCCGTAGGCCAGGAGGGCGATGACTGAGGCGACGCCGATGATGATGCCGAGCATCGTCAGGATCGTGCGGGTCACGTTCGCTGAGAGGCTATGCAGGGAGGAGAGGAAACTCTCAGAAAGCGGGACGCCGCCCCCCTTGCCCATCGTTGGTGGCGTGCCGAGCCGGGTGAGGCGCGCCGTATCCGCCGCCAGCGCCAGATTTTGCTCGGTGATCGTCGGTTGGGCAACTGGCTGTAGGGCATGTGCCATCGTGCGCTCCTTATCCTCCGACCTGCGTCATCGGGAACGGAACAATAACGCGCCGCTCCAGTTCCGCCGCCGCGTTTCGCTGCCCTTCCACGCGCTCATCGGCGCCGAGGTAGCCGTCGCGGATGCGGATGATCCGGTTCGTGTACTCCGCGATGTCCGGCTCATGGGTGACAAAGACGACGGTGATGCCCAGTTCCCCATTGAGCCGCTGGAAAATGTCCATCACCTCCACCGCGCTACGCGAGTCGAGCGCACCGGTCGGTTCGTCCGCGAGGATCAAGGAGGGGCGCATCACCAGGGCGCGGGCGATAGAGACGCGCTGCTGCTGACCGCCGGAGAGTTCGTTGGGTTTGTGGTCGAGCCGGTCGCCAAGCCCGACCGATTCCAGGGCGTCCACCGCGCGCGCGCGCCGCTCCTCGGGCGGGACGCCCGCATAGAGCATCGGCAACTGGACATTGTCCAGCGCGGTAGTGCGCTTGACGAGGTTGTAACTCTGGAAGACGAAGCCGATCTTGCGATTGCGGACCCGCGCCAGCTCGTTCTCGTCGAGCGTCGAGACATCCTGCCCATCCAGCAGATACCGCCCGTCGGTCGGGGTATCGAGGCAACCAATCACATTCATGAGCGTACTCTTGCCGGAACCGGACGGTCCCATGATCGCGCAGAGTTCGCCATCGTCAATTGTGAAGGAGACCCCTTTGAGGACTTTCAGGTCCATCGCGCCTGTCTGATAAACCTTCGTGATCTCGGATAACTCAATCGTCATGCATCGTCTCCACCGAATAGAATGGGATCGTGCGTCGTCACACGCCCCTTTTCCGCCGCAGGCGACATCGTAGCCTCTCTCACTGAGGAACAGATGAGGAACGCGTAAAAAAAGGCGCGGCTATCACTTGATACTTCTTTTGCATTCGGCACGAAACCCGCGTAACGCGGGTTCCTGCTCGTATATGGTATCACGCCGTTGCATAATGTCAATGTATTCGATCGCGTCAAATGCATTGACGTTATCGAACTAATCTGCTATGATCGTGCCGATGAAAGGGGGGGTTGCCATGGTTTCGACACGTGCAGCACTCGAAAATGCGTTCACTGAGGCGCGGAAGGAGGTCTTCCGTGCAACTCGGGGATGGGCAATGCGACATTGGCTCGAACTGGACCTGAGCGCCGCGCAACTGAAAACGTTGATGGCATTGAAGGACGAAGGGCCATCAACGATCGGACACGTTGCTGAGATGCTCGGCATCACCCTCCCAACCGCCAGCCATCTGGTGGATAAACTTGTCCATTCCGGCTATGTGGAGCGGGCGGATGATCCAGAGGATCGTCGCCGCGCCGTCGCGCGCCCTTCCGCGCGGGGGGAAGAACTCCTGAGCCGCCTGCAGGAAGGCGACAGCCAATACACGCGCCACTGCCTCGACCGGATCAGCGACGAAGACCTCGCCGCCTTCGTGCAGGGTTTGCGAGCCTTCGCACGGGCGACGCGCGACCTTAATGCGGACCCGGCATTGGAACAGGAATTAATGCTCGTCGGCAAGAAAGAACGATAAAGGAAGGACAATGGAACAAACACTTTCCGCACCGGACACACCACTCTCCCTGCGCGCCTCCGTGAGCCAGAAGCGGCTCGCCTTCGTCCTCGTCGGCGTCGTGCTCGGCATGCTGCTTTCGGCACTGGATGGGACGATTGTTGGCACGGCGATGCCGACGATCATCGCCGACCTCGGCGGCCTCGCCCACTATTCGTGGGTCTTCACTGCCTATCTGCTCGCCTCGACCGTCACCGTGCCGATCTACGGCAAACTGTCGGACATCTATGGCCGCCGGATTTTCTTCGTCGGCGGGATGGTGCTCTTCCTCATCGGCTCGGCGCTCTCCGGGCTGTCGCGGGATATGACGCAACTGATCGTCTTCCGGGGGATTCAGGGGATCGGCGCGGGGGCGCTGATGCCGATCGCTATGGCGATCATCGGCGATCTCTTCCCACCCGCCCAGCGCGCCAAGTGGCAGGGGGCGCTGACGGCGATCTTCGGATTGGCGACGATCGTCGGCCCGACACTCGGCGGCCTGATTACCGACAATTGGGGCTGGCCGTGGGTCTTCTACGTCAATATGCCGCTCGGTGTGGTGGCGATCCTGACCACCCTCCTTGCGATGCCGGGGCAGTCAAAGCGCCGCGCGCACACGATTGATTACGCGGGCACCGCGACGATGGTCGCGGGAACCGTGCCGCTCCTGCTCGCCTTCTCCTTCGCGGGGAGCGAATACGCCTGGGGATCGGCGCAGATCATCGGCTTGCTGATCGTCGCGGTCGTCATGCTCAGCATCTTCTCCTTCATCGAGACGCGGGCGAGCGAGCCGATCATCAGCCCCGCGCTCTTCAAGAACCGCGTCTTCACGGTCTCGATGATCGCGACCTTCCTGACTAGTGTCGGCATGTATGGGGCGATCTCTTATCTGCCGCTCTTCGTGCAGGGCGTGATGGGCAATAGCGCGACGAACGCCGGCGCGGTCCTGACGCCGATGATGATCGGCTTCATCATTAGCAGCATCATCGGCGGGCAGATCCTGGGGCATACCGGGCATTACAAGGCGCTTGCGCTCGGCGGTTTCATCGTCGGGGCATTCGGGATGTTCCTTTTCTCACGGATGGGGGTCGCGACGACGAACGGGACGCTCGTGCGCAATATGCTCGTCACGGGCCTCGGCATCGGAATCTCAATGAGTCTCTTCACGATCGTCGTGCAGAATGCCTTCCCCGCCCGGCAACTCGGCGAAGTGACCGCCGGCCTGACCTTCTTCCGCTCGATTGGCGGCACCATCGGCGTCGCGCTGCTCGGCTCCGTGATGACCAACCGCTTCCAGAGCGCCTTCGGGGCGAATCTGCCCGAGGAACTGCGGCAGCGGCTGCCGGCGGATCAACTGACGGCGCTGCGCAATCCGCAGGTGCTCCTCTCGCCGGCGGCAACGGCGCGCATTCATGAGACCTTCGCGGCCTTCGGCCAGCAGAGTGACACCCTCTTCAACCAGTTCATGCTCGCGATCCGGCAGAGCCTCTCCGCCGCCGTGACGACGCTCTTCGCCGCCGCGATGCTGGCGATGATTCTCGCCTTCATCGCCTGCCTCTTCCTGCGGGAAATCCCGCTCCGCAAGAGCAACGCCGATCATGCGACGAGCGTTACCGCCGAGGCGATTGCCAGCGCCGACGCGTGGATCACGCCGCCCGATCCGCAGATTGCCGCGACCGCCGCCGAGCCGATCGAGGCGGTACGTCGGTAAGAGAGGGAAACAATGAGCACGACGTATCATCTGGAGCATGTCGGCATCGCGGCGAGCAGCGAGACCTTCGCGGCAACCGTCCGCTTCTATGAGGAGGTCTTTGGCTGGCATCGCATCCGCGAGGAACCCGATGTTCTCATCTTCGTCGGCGATGGGGCGGGTGGGCGGTTCGAGATCTTCGTCAGCAAAGCGCCACCCCTCGCCCATCCCCATCACCTCGCCTTTGGCGTCTCGTGGGAGGCATTCGACGGACTGGCGGCGCAATTGCGCGCGGCAGGCACGCAAATGGACGAGCCGTTCGTCAATACGTTCGGGGATCGCATCGTCTTCTTTACCGATCCGGCCGGGAACCGCGCCCAAATCGTTGGCCGCCGCGAGCCCCTCGCGCGATAAGACGCCGGAGGTCGGACCACGAAGACACGAAGGCTCCTTCATGTCTTCGTGGTCCAAATATTCCCTTTGCCTTCTTCAAGGCTCTCCAAATTTGCCCGTTACACGTGGGCGAATGATTCGCGCTCGACCGCAGCGATGTCGTCGAGTTGATCGGTGATCCAGCGGACGATGTCCGCCTGCTCGACGGAGGCGCGCAGCGCGGCGGCGCGGCGGAAGCGTTCGTCGGTCGGCATCGTCAGGGCGGCGTGCAGCGCGTCCGCCGTGCTGGCGACATCGGATGGGGCGATGGAGAGTGCGTGCGCGCCTAACTGCTCGTGCGCGCCGGCCGTCTCGGAGAGGATCAGCACGCCGCCGCGTTCGTTGAGCAGCGCGCCCTCCTTGGCGACGAGGTTCATGCCATCCGCGAGGGAGTTGACGAGCAGCACGTCGTAGAGCGTCAGCGCGGCGAGGGCACGCTCGTAGTTATCGCCGACGAGCAGACGGACAGGCCGCCAGGTCTCCGTTCCGTGCTTGGTGTTCAGCCGCCCCATGAAGGCGTAGATATCGTCCAGATACTGCTGGTAGCGCGGCACCGAGAGACGCGACGGAACGAGCAGCGCGAGGAAGCGCACCTTGCCGTGCCACTCCGGATAGCGGTCGAGAAAGAGGTCGAACGCCTTGAAGCCGCGCAGCACATTCTTGCTCGGCTCCGCCCGGTCCACCCGTAGAATCGTCTGCTCGCCGAGATAATCCTGTAGCACCTCTCGATACTTCTCGACCGCCGGACTCTGCGCGGTTCGCCGGACGGCAACGACATCGAGCGAGATCGGATACGGGCGCACCTTAATCGTGCGCCCGTTGTGACGCAGACACATCCATTCATGGTCGCCGTCCGCGCCGGGGACATTTTCGACACAGGTGCGGATGAAGTTGTGGCAATGATCGTACGTCTGGAAGCCGACGATGTCATTCGCCATCAGGCCGAGGCAAATTTCTCGGCGGATCCGCGCGGGGAGGAAGCGCCAGTCATCCGTGTCCGGCCACGGGATATGGATGAACTGCTGTATCAGCGCGTGCGGCAGCCGCTTCCGCACCAGCGCCGCTGTGAGATAGAGATGATAATCCTGCAACATGACAATTGGCCGGTCACTCTTCGCCAGTTCAGCGGCGCGCTGGATTGTGTTGGCGAAGGTGAGGTTAAGGATCGCGTAGCCAACATCCCATGCGCGCCAGACCTGCGGATCAATATCCGGCTCGTGCGCGACATCCCAGAGATAATGCTGCAAAAACCAGAGGATCGTATTGCTGATCTCGTTATAGGCGAGGTCGTACGTTTCTGGCGGCACCGCCGCGAAGTGCAATTTGAGTGAGGGCCGGCCGCGATCCTTGACGACGACCGGTTCGCCGCCCGCCGTGACCGCACGCTGCCGGTCCCCTTCGGTCATCGCGCTCGCCACCCAGATTGGGTCCACATATTTCCCCAAGGCGCTCATCGCTGTGACGACCCCGCCGCTCCCCCGCCGATGCGTGAAGGTGCCGTTCGCATTTCGCGTGAACTCCACCGGGCCACGGTTCGCGGCGATGATCAGAGGATGCGCGGCGAGCAAATCCGCGTTCGGGAGGCGGTCGGTCGGCTGGTTAGAGGCCATTGGATATCCCTTCGTCCGCGACGCGCCGCGTTGCGCGCCTCGCCCCTAGTATACGCGGATGACGAAATTGCAAGACGATCGCCGCGAAAGCACACGGAAAGGAAGGGGAGATTCCGTACACTGGCCCCGTTGCACCGATGTGCCCGTGTGTGTAGGTGGAGTCGTTCGAGATCACTAACGCTTCTTCCTTCTTTGGTGGAAAAAGGTGTTGCTTTTGTGAGCATCGTCATGATTGACCTCAATGAAACGGTTCGGACGTTTGTCCACACGCTCGCCGCCTCGCTGGCGCAGTCCTCGGTGACACTTTACGAACGGGATGGCGACGACCTTGTGCCGCGCGCGCATGCCGGGTCGGGCACGGTGATCGAGCGGGTGCGCATTGATCGCGGAATCATCGGACGGGTCTTCCGCACCGCGCGCGCCGCGCTCGTCCAGGAAGTCGAGAAGGACGCCGACTTCCTCCGTTTCGGCACGAATGTACAAAGTGCGATGACCGTGCCGGTGCTCGTGGACGGCACGGTCTTCGGTGTGGTGGACGTGCAGAGCGCGCAACCGCTCGACCGATTCGATCTCGAACTGCTCGAACTGATTACGCAGCGAATCGGCGGGGCGATCCAGCAAGCGGAGCGGTATGCCGCCGCCGAGCGACGCGCCGCCCGCGCGGAAACCTTGCTCGACATCGGCGTCTCGCTCGGCGCC
>JAICJW010000451.1 GCA_025928215.1 Chloroflexia bacterium
AGCGGCCGCAAGCGGCGCCGTCCGGCGCAGGATCGTAGCAGGTGATCGTTTGGCCGTAGTCAACGCCGAGCGCCATGCCTTGCCGGATGATTGCGGCCTTCGTCATCGCGATCAGCGGCGTGTGGATTGTCACGTGCTGCGTTCCCTCGACGCCCGCCTTCGTCGCGAGGTTCGCCATCCGCTGATAGGCGGCGATATATTCCGGGCGGCAATCCGGGTAGCCGCTGTAATCGAGGGCATTGACGCCGATGAAAATGTCGTCCGCACCGAGCGTCTCCGCCCACGCCAGCGCGAACGAGAGGAAGATCGTGTTCCGCGCCGGGACGTACGTTACGGGAATGCCTGTCCCCATCGCATTGAGGCTGCGCCCTTTCGGCACCGCGATGTCGTCCGTCAGCGCCGAGCCGCCGAAGCGGTGCAGATCGAATGCGACGATCGCATGCTCCGCGACCGAGGCGGCGTCGGCGATCCGCCGCGCGGCCTCGATCTCCTGTTCATGGCGCTGGCCGTAGCGAAACGTCAGCGCGTAGCATGCATAGCCCTGCTGCCGGGCAATCGCCAGCGTCGTCGTTGAGTCCAGCCCACCGCTCAAAAGCACGACGGCCTTTTGGGGCTCCTGAACCATCGCCATATGCTCCGACATTTACCAGCCCATCGCGTAGGCGACGCGCCGGGGATCCGCGCCGCCGGTCAACGTGCCATGCTCCCGGTCCACGACAATCGAGCAGACTGAGCCTGCCAGAGCGGAGAAGTCCGGCCACCGCTCGACCCGATGCCCGCGTCGCGCCAATTCCGCCAGCACATCGTCCGGGATCCGCCCCTCGGCGCGGACGAGGCCGGGTGTGTACGGATGGGGATGGGTCGTCTGCGGGAAGCCATAGGTGGAGAGGCGGGGCGCTTCGATGGCCGCCTGGGGGTCGAGGCCGAAGTCAATCAGATTGACGGCGAACTGGACCATTGCCTGCGGCTGGACATCATTACCGGGCGTGCCATACGGTGCGAAGAGGTGGCCGTCGCGCATGATGAGGCCGGGGTTCGGGGTCAGGCGGGGCCGCTTGCCGGGGGCGATCGCGCTCGGATGGTCCGCGTCGAGCCACGATTGCACGCCGCGCCCGGAGACGATGAAGCCGAGGCCGGGCACAACCGGCGTGCCGGTCACGCCGTCGCTCGGTGTGGCGGAGAAGGCGTTGCCGTCCGCATCCACGACACAGAGGTAACTGGTGTCCGGCTCGACCGTCGCGGCGAACGGGCGCGGCGCGGCGGGCGCATGTGACACGCCACTGCCCGTGGCCTGAAACCGCCACGGATCGCCCGGCGCGGGCATCTCTCCGAAGGCGCGGTCGGGGTTGATCCGGTCTCGCCAGGTCGCGGCGTAGTCGGGATGCAGCATGCCATCAATCGGCACATCAACGAATTTCGGATCGCCGACGTAGCGGTGCCGGTCCGCGAACGCTGCCGTCAGCGCCTCGATGATCAGGTGGAGGGCATCCGCCGTATTATGCCCGCGCGAGGCGAGATCGTAGCCGTCCAGAATCGCCAGCGCTTCGAGCGCGACCGGCCCCTGACACCACGGGCGGCAGCCGTAGACATCGTAGCCGCGATAGCGTACGTGCAGCGGTGTCTCGACCTCCACATGGAACTGTTTCAGGTCGTCCAGCGTCAGGAAGCCGCCCTGCTCCTGGAAGAAGGCGGCGATCCGTTCGGCGATATCGCCCGTGTAGAAGCGATCGCGCGCCGCCTGAATGCCCGCTTCCCGCCCCTGATGGCGGCTTCCCGCCTCCGCTTCGACGAGCATCTTCAAGGTGTTGGCGAGATCGCGCTGCACGAGACGTTCGCCGACGCGCGGCGCGCGACCATCCGGCAGAAAGATCGCCGCCGTGGACGGCCAGCGCGCCAGCCCCTCCGCCTCCTCCGCGAGATCAATGTGCAGGAAGGAATAGACCGGAAACCCCTCCTCCGCAAGCGCGATGGCGGGGGCCGCGACCTCGGCGAAGGAGCGCGTGCCGAAGCGCGTCAGCGCGGTGAGCCACGAATCAATCGCGGCGGGCATCACCGCGCGCTGCACGCCGGGCGGGATCGTCCCGCCGCACGCATTGACGAAATACTCGCGCGATGCCGCCTGCGGCCAACTGCCCAGCCCACTGATCGTGTGGATCGCGCCATCGCGGGCATCGAAGAGGATAACCGGCGCTACGCCGCCGATGTTCGTCAGATCAGGCAGCAGGACATTAATGCATAGCCCGGCAGCGACGCCCGCATCCGTCGCATTGCCGCCCTGTTCGAGCACGCGCACTGCCGCCATCGTCGCCAGCGAGTGGCCCGTCGAAACCATATAGTGCGTACCCGTCACGGGCGGTCGGTAGGTCGAGGGTGAGGGAAACCCTGCCATGTGTTCCTCCTCGCATGTGCGGTCTCGCCGCACGCTCCATCGTGGAGGATCAGCATACCGCAGGGGAGCGGAAAAACGCCATGCGCGCCGTGGTACAGTACGGCGCGACGTGAGACAAGAGCAATTCCGCAATTGAGACGAAACGGAGCGATGAGGATGACCGATGGGGTGGCGACCGATCACCGTACCGCCTTTGTGACCGCGCTGCGCGAGCGCGTGCTGCCACTTCGGGCGCGCGCCGTCGTGCGCAATGACTGGCTGAAGCAGCGCCTCGATACGATCCTGCCCGCCCTGATGGCGCGCGAGAAGTTCGATATGTGGATCATCGCCGCCCGCGAGTACAACGAGGACCCGGTGATCCTGACGATGCTCCCGGAACCGAGCATGGCCGCGCGCCGCCGGACGATTCTCGTCTTCTCCCGCCGCCCGGACGGCAGCGTGGAGCGTCTGACGCTCGACCGCTATGGCTTCGGGGAGTTCTACACGAAGGGATGGGACCCCGATACCGAGGAGCAGGATGCCTGCCTCGCCCGCATCGTGCGCGAGCGCGACCCGCAGCGCATCGGCCTCGATGTCTCCGCCACCTTCGCCTTTGGCGACGGCCTGACGCACAATGAATATACGCGCATCGCCACCGCGCTTGGCGAGGAGGTGATGGCGCGCACGACGAGCGCCGAACGGCTCTGCGTTGGCTGGCTGGAGCGGCGCATCCCCGCCGAACTGGAAGTCTATCCGGGGATCGTCGGTATCGGGCACGCGATCATCGCGGAGGCGTTCTCGCCGCGCACGATCCAGCCTGGCAGCACGACGACCGATGATGTCGTCTGGTGGATGCGCCAGACGATGCTCGACGCCGGCCTGCAGGCGTGGTTCCAGCCGACGATCACCATC
>JAICJW010000097.1 GCA_025928215.1 Chloroflexia bacterium
CGCGCTGCGCGCGGGCGACGTGTATGGCGCGAATGTCACCGTGCCATATAAGCAAGCGGTGGTGCCCTTCCTCGACGCACTCAGTGACGATGCGGCGGCGCTCGGTGCGGTCAACACGATCGTCAACGATGCGGGGAGGCTGACGGGGCTGAATACTGACGTGCCGGGCTTCGCGGCGGATCTGCGCGAGCAGGGCATCGCAGTCGCCGGCCAGCAGGTCGTGCTGCTCGGCGCGGGCGGCGCGGCGCGGGGCGTCGCTGCCGCGCTCATGGGAATGGGTGTCGGGCGGCTCGTCATCGCGAACCGTACGCCGGAGCGCGCACGGGCGATTCAGCGACAATATCCTGCTACCGCCACCGCGACGGGCATCGCATCGCGCGATCTCGTCGCAACCCTCCCCGATACCGCCCTGCTCATCAATGCGACATCAGCCGGATTGCATGGCGATGAGACACCGATTCCCCCTGACCTCCTGGTGCATCTCCCGCAGAGCGCAGCCGTCTATGACCTCATCTACCGTCCGACGACGCTGCTTCGCGCCGCGCGGGAACGAGGATTACGCGCCGTGGATGGCCTCGGCATGCTCATCCATCAAGGTGCGCTCGCATGGGAAGCGTGGACAGGCCGCACCGCGCCGCTTGATATCATGTGGCAGGCGGCACGAGACGCGCGCGGGATCTGAACAAGGCGGAGCCTGCTCCACCTATCGGGGCGCATCGCGTTACGCCTTGCGGCGGTGCCCCTCATGCGCATCCCATGAAAGGACGGCTTGCGTGCCGCCATTGTTCGTCTCCAGATGAACGGTGCGGCCCCAGAGTTTGCCGATATATTCGAGCACGCGCTCCGCGTAACTGAGATCGAGATCGCGCCCTTCCCATGCATGGCGCAGGTACAACTCCCGGTTGCCGCGATAATCGCCATCGTCCGCGACGATCAGCGGCTTGCCGTGCGTCGTCAATTCACTCACGAGCATATCCCGGACTTTTTCCCACTCTTTTTCGGTGACAACGATGTCGTCTCCCTGCTGACCATAGACATACAAGTCGAGATCGTCGCACAGTTCGCGTGTCAGGTAGTTCCGCAACAGCGAGGCATCGTTCTCGATCTCCCGCACTTCGAAGAGCTTGGCGCGTGCGGCGTCCATGTCTTTGCCGCCGTCGGAAAAGCGCCGTTCGATGTCTTCGAGAATCTTGTAGCCGAGGAAGTATGGGTTAATGCGCTTCGGTGACGGCTGTAAGACCCCGGCGTGCAAGTCCGCGAAGGCGATCACCTCATCATCGGTCAGATCCAGCTCGCGCATGATGCGGACGTGCCAGTACGACGCCCAGCCCTCATTGCAGATTTTTGTCTGCATCTGCGGCAGGAAATAGAGCATCTCGGCGCGGATGATTTGCACGATGTCGCGCTGCCACTCTTCGAGCGCGGGCGCGTGCTCGCTGATAAAGAGGAGCAAGTCCCGCGCGGGGTCGCCCGTTGGCCGCCCCGCGACGGGGATCAAGGGATCGGGCGTATCCCGCTTCCACAGATCATCGTACGGGCCGTCTTTCTTCTGATCCGATTTGTTTCGCACCGCCTCCGGCCGCCCATCATCGTTATAGAGGGGGCGGCGTTTGTACGTCGTCGCGCCCGCCTCGACATGCTCCTGAATGGCGAGGACGGTATCGAGGACGGTCTCGACCGCCTCTTTGCCATGCTCGAACTCATACTGACGCAGGCGGCTCGCATTGACCGAGACCGATTCGAGCATCCGGCGCGAGGTACGCGCGTAGTAGGCGTTGTTCGCGAAGTAATCCGAATGCGCCAGAACATGCGCGATGATCATCTTGTTCTGCACGAAGCCGTTCGTGTCGAGCAGAAAGGCATAGCACGGGTTCGTGTTGATAACGAGTTCGTAGATCTTCGAGAGACCGTAATCGTACATCGTCTTCATCTGATGGTACGCCTTGCCATGCGTCCAGTGGGAAAAGCGGCCCGGCAAGCCGTACGCGCCGAACTCGTAGAGGATGGACGAGGGCACGATCTCATAATGCATCGGAAAGGGGCGGAGGCCCATCGCCCACGCCACATCCCAGATTTGCTCGCAGGCATCGGAAAGTTCGTCGCGCGTGGCGATCCGCGTCGCCGAGGTAGCGAGGCTCATTGCATCGCCCCCTTACGACGCCAGCGCGGCGGCGGACAATTCCGGCGTCGTGGGGGGACCGAAGAACTTCCGCAGCGCCGGGTAGACATCGGTCTTCGCGCCGATCACGAGCGGCATCAATTTCGGGTGCGTGATCTGCTCGAAGGTGCTCATCAGCGTGCTATGGTACGCGTAGCGCCCCTGGCGGATTTCGCCATAACCGAAGAGCGCCGACATTTCCAGCAATTGCGCGACGAGGTCCTTGCAGAGCGCATTATCGGACGGCCAGTTATCGCCATCGGAGAAGTGGAACGGGTAGAGATTCCAATCCTCCGGACGGTAGCGAGTCTCGGCCAGTTCGAGCGCCAACTGGTACGCGGATGAGACTTTCGTGCCACCGGACTCCCCGCGTGTGAAGAACTCCTCTTCCGTCACCTCTTTCGCCTCGGTGTGATGCGCGATGAAGACAATCTCCACGTTGTCGTACTTTGTGCGCAGGAAGGCGAGCATCCAATAATAGAACGAGCGCGCGATGTACTTCTCGAATGTGCCCATGCTGCCGGAAACATCCATCATCGCCAGCACGACGGCTGCCGCCTGCCGGTCGAAGGTCTCCTCCCATGTTTTGAAGCGCAAATCTTCGGGCTTGAAATCGCCGACATGCGGCGCGCCGAGCATCGCGTTCCGCCGCAGGTTCTGCTTCAGCGTCTGCCGCTTGTCGAGATTCGCCAGCGCCCCCTTGCGGCGGATGTCATTGAACCGGATCGTCGGCGAGGCGATGGATTGCAGCTTCTTTTCTTCGAGATTCGGCAAGCCGAGATCTTCGAAGATGAGCGCGGTCAGTTCGTCGAGGGTAAATTCGGCCTCATAATAGTCAATGCCCGGCTCTTCCCCCGCGCCGGCTCCCTTGCCGGGGCCTTGCTGGTTGCCGCCCTTCTGCAGAACGTCACCGACCTGTGTGCCGCCTTGGCCCTGTCCGACGCCCTGCTGCCCCTCGTCGCCGAAACGGAAGCGATACTCTTCGAGCGAGCGGATTGGCACCTTGATAATCTTGCGGCCATCAGTCGTCAGGATGCTCTGCTCCGAGACGATGTCCGCGAGATTTTTGCGCACCGCGTCCTTGATCTTCTCATTGTGGCGTGCCTGGTCTATCGGCCCCTTGCGATGCAGCGACCAGTCGCTTTGCGAAAGGCTGGGCGGGGGCGGAAGAACGGAGGGCTGAGAATTGAGGACTGCATGGGATTTGTCGTTCACGGATGATATCCTCCAAGAGGAGACTGATCGCTGATTGCTGAAAGGAAGGAGCCTCAGTCCTCAGCCCTCAGTTCTTTTACCTGTTCAAGAGCGCACCCACATATTTCAAGAGTTCGTTCGCGGAATCCGTCGTGTAGCCCTGCTCGCTGACGAGGCGATCCACAACTTGATTGATCCGCTTCAGTTGCTCGGCGTCCGGCGTCTTCGTGCTCGTCGTGATCTTGACGACATCGCGCAGGTCGGTAAACAATTTCTTCTCAATTGCCTCGCGGAGCCGGTCGTGCGATGCGTAATCGAAGGTGACGCCGCGCCGCGCCAGCGACGAGATGCGGATAAGAATTTCCTCGCGGAAGGCGCGCTTCGCGTTCTCCGTCACACCGATCTGCTCTTCAATTGAACGCATCAGCCGCTCGTCCGGTTCCCCTTCTTCGTCGGTGATCGGATCAACGACTTTGGTCTTGTTGCAGAACGCCTCCACATTGTCGAGATAGTTATTGAAGATCGTCTTGGCGCTCTCCTCGAAGGAGTAGACGAAGGCACGCTGCACTTCGCGCTTGGCGATCTCGTCGTACTCCTTGCGCGCGTCGCTGATCAGGTTCAGATACTGCTCGTGCTGCTCTTTGGTGATGCTCGTGTGCTGATCGAGGCCGTCCCGCAGCGACCGGAGGGTGTCAATCGGTGTGATGTATGCCGTCCCCTCGCGGGCCAGCGCCCCGGAAATGCGGTTGATAACGTAGCGCGGCGAGATGCCGTCCATCCCCTCGCGCGCCGCCTCCTCCTGCAATTCCCGCGCGTCCTTCTCCTGGTAGCCGTCCACCGATTGGCCGTCGTAGAGTTTCAATTTCTTCAGCAGGCTCATCCCCGCCTTCTTCGACGGTTCGAGACGGGTGAGGACGGCGAACGTTGCCGCGGTTTCGAGGGTGTATGGCGCGATATGAACATTGGCGATCGTACTCTGCTTCAGCAGTTTCTGGTAAATCTTCACCTCGTCCGAGACGCGCAGATTATACGGGACTTTGACGAGGATGATGCGGTCCTGCAATGCTTCCGAACGCCGGTTACCGACAAATGCCTGATACTCATGCTCGTTCGTGTGCGAGACAATCACTTCGTCCGCATAAATCATCGAGAAGCGGCCCGTCTTGATGTTCTGCTCCTGCGAGAGGGTGAGGAGGACGTAGAGGAATTTTTCGTCGGTCTTGAGCATCTCGACGAACTCCATCACGCCCCGGTTGGCGATGTTTAGTTCGCCATCGAAACGGTAGGCGCGCGGGTCGCTTTCGACGCCAACTTCCGCGATTGTGCTGAAGTCTATACCGCCGACGAGTTCGGAGATGTCCTGCGATTTCGGATCGGACGGCGTGAAGGTGCCAATGCCGACGCGCTCCTTTTCCGAGAAGGCGATCCGTTCGATTGCGACATCCTCGGCCCGACCGCCATAGGTATGCTCCAATTCGTACCGGCAGCGCGGGCAGAGATCGCCCTCGATGTAGATGCCGTACTCCCGCTCGATCTCCGCGCGAAGCGTGTCGGGTACGAGATGCAGCGGCTCCTCGTGCATCGGGCAACCCTTGATCGCGTACACCGCGCCATCGTCGGTGCGCGAATACTTCTCCAAGCCGCGCTTTATGAGGCTGACGATCGAACTCTTGCCGCCGCCAACCGGCCCCATCAGAAGGAGAATGCGCTTGCGGACTTCCAGCCGCGAGGCCGCCGAGCGGAAATACTCGACGATCTGTTGGAGCGTGTGATCCACACCGTAAATCTCATCGTCGAAGAAGTGGTAATGAACGGTGCCATCGCTGTTTGGTGATGTACCGGCATCGAGAATCATGTGATAAATCCGCGCATGCGAGAGCCGCGCCGTGGACGGCTGCTTCGTGACCATGGCGAAGTAGTCGGAAAACGTGCCACTCCAGGCAAGTTTGCGCTCTTCCAAACGATATGCTTCTAAACGCTCGAGGAGGTCCATGCGAGCATGCCTTTCCGAGGATGCCGAATACCTACCGGCAATACCCACCCAAGCAGCAGGGGGCGTCCGAAATGTTGGGATAGATCACGCCAAACAGCGGCATTATGTCAACCGATGTGCATACGGCGTGCCACCATATTTCCGCACCAGTTGGGAATTTTCGAGCGGGATCAGCCCCTGTTCGATTCGCGTGCGGTGTGCGTCACAATTCAGGTGCAATGTGGCGGAAGCATTGCGATGTCCCCACGGTGGCGGGCGCCACCTCTACCGATACCGTCTGACCACTGATTCTCGGTATATACTACAGTGCGGCCATTTCTCTCGCATGGCCCTTGCAAACTGTACATACACTCTGAATTGGGCAGAGTGTACCACTCGCGAGCGTGCTTGTCAATGTCATCGCGCCGGTTTTCTCCGTCCTTGACGGATTTTGCGGAAAACGCCAACGCTGCGGCACGGGCTTTGGTGGATTGCACAGTAGTTTGAGGGGTGAGAGGAATGAGTGAGGCATCACGGCGCATCGCGTATCTCGGCCCGATGGGGACATTCAGCGAGGAGGCCGCGACCCTCTACGCGAGCGGGAGGGAGGGCGCATTCCAGGCGCTTCCCTTTCCAAGTTTCCCGGCTGTCGCGCAAGCAGTCGAGACGGGCGTGGCGACAGAGGGGATGCTCCCGTTCGAGAACTCGCTGGAGGGGGCGGTCAGCGCGACATTGGATATCCTCATCCATGAGTCGCCGCTCCGCATCCGGGGGGAAGTGATCCTTCCGGTACGGCATTTCCTCTGGGGCAGACCCGGCAGCGACCTCACCGGCATCCGGAGGGTCATCTCTCACCCACAGGCGCTGGGGCAATGCCGGCGCTTCCTCGATCGCTTGCTGCCCGGCGCCTCGACCGTCGCAGCCCTCTCTACGGCAGGCGCGGTCGAGCAGATCATGCGGGATGATACCCTCGATCAGGCGGCGATTGGCACGCAGCGTGCCGGGGCGCTCTTTGGCGCGCTGGCGCTCGCCCCCGACATTCAGGATGAGAAGCGCAACTTCACGCGGTTTATCGTCGTCTCACACACCGATCACCCGCCAACCGGGCACGACAAGACCAGTCTCGTCTTCACGACGCAGCGCAACGTTCCCGGTTCGCTCCAGGCGTGCCTCGCGGAACTCGCGCAGAGCCAGATCCAGCTCTTTCATATCGAGAGCCGCCCGCACAAAGTGCGCATGGGCGAGTATTTCTTCCTGATTGAGTTCGAGGGGCATCGCGAGGAGCCAATCGTCGCCGGGGCGCTCGAACGGCTGCGGACGCGCGCCGACATCGTGACGATTTTCGGCTCGTACCCCGCGACGACAATACCATAAGGAGCATCACTGCGGCTGTTGATCGTCGTCGCGGTCGTCGCGCAGCCACCACGGCTGCTCGGGCGGTTTCGGCGGGCGCAGCGAGGATGACGGCCACCATGCGGGCACCGATGGCGGCTCCTCCTCAATGCGTTCCGCTGGCGGCCAGACGAACTCCTCATGCGCGATTGGCGGAGGGGGATCCGGTGCGTCTCCGTAGCCGGGAGGATAGGCAGGTTCCTCGTCGCGAGCGGCGGGCGCGGCAGGTGGGACGGCCGGAGCGGCAGGCGCGTTCGGTCGTCGTGACGCGCCCCGATAGTCGGATGCCGCCGCATTTGGACGATTTCCCTGCGGCGCAGCGACATCGGGACCCCGATAGGGCGCTTGTCCGGGAAACGACTGATAGCCAGTCGGCGCAACGAAGACCGGCGGTGGCGGCGCAGGTTCATAGGGGACGTTGCCGTACATCATCGCTTGATACAGTTGATAGTAGCGTAGCGCGACCTGCTGCTGCGTGAAGTAGCGCAAGACGCGCTGCCGCCCGCGCGCGGCGAGTTCGAGGCGACGCACGCGATCTTCCATCAGCTCCCAGATGCGCAGCGCGAGCGTTTCGGCATCGCCTTCCGGCACAATGATCCCCGCGTCGCCGATCACATTGGGAATCTCACCGGAATCCGACCCAATCACCGGCACCTCGCACGCCATCGCCTCGATAATCACGCGCCCGAACTGCTCTTTCCAGTTCGACCGCGTGAGCGAGGGAACGACGAGCATATCCATCTTGCTCAGGACATTCGGCACGTCGCGCGATGGCACGGAGTTGCGGAAAAAGATGCGATCGCGGATGCCGAGCCGCGCGGCCTGCACTTCGAGTTCCGTCCGATAGTAGCCGGAGCCGATAATTTCGAGGCGATAGGGTTGCCGCAGCGATGCCACGGCGTCGAGGAGAATTTGTATGCCTTTCTCCTCGACGAGCCGCCCAATATAGCCGACCGTCGGCGGGCGGTTCGCGGGCCGTGCCTGCGGCGCCCCCGGCTGGTACAGCACGGGATCCACGCCGAACTGCGGGATGACGAGCGACGGTTTCGTAAATCCCTTCGCCCGGATCACATCAAGCGCGGCCTGGTTCGCCGCGACGCCGACATCCGCGCCCACATAGACAGCCTTCTCAAACGACGAGAACGGGAACGGGTAGCGCTTCATAATGTTCTGATAGGTGAAGAAGCACATCCGCGCGCCTGCCCGCTGGCCCGCCTTCATCGCGTGATAGGTCGCGTAGTTGTACGGTTCCTCATCAATGTGGAAAATGTCCGGTTTGAGATCGCGGATGATCTTGCCGATAGCCGGATAATAGTGATAGTGGAAATGACCGTTGAAGCGCATCTCGGTGACGATGAGATCGTATCCCTGGGTGAATTGCGGTTCGAGTTTCTGGACGCCGACGCGCGGTTCGACCCATGCCGGCGGCACGATCACCGTCAATTCAACGCCGGGTAACTTCGCCAGTTCTTCCGCTTTCTTCTGATACGGCCCGATCACCATCGCCTTGGAGAGAAGCGCGATCTTCATCGGATGATCTCCGCCGGTTGCTCGCCCGACGCCTGCATCATCTCCGGTTTCGTCGCGGTGCGTGCTCGCTGGTAGATGGCGCACGTCGCGGTCGCCGTCCGCTCCCAACTGAACTGCCGGGTACGGTCGCATCCCTGCTGGCGCAACTGCCGGGCGAGCGCCTCATCCGACAGAACACGGACAATCGCCGCCGCGAACCCCGCGACATCGCCCGGTGCGACGAGCAACCCGGCATCGCCAACCACTTCGGGCGTGCAACTGGCGTCCGCTGCGACGACGGGCGCGCCGCATGCCATTGCCTCCAACGGCGTCAGCCCAAACCCTTCGTAGCGGCTCGGCGCGACGTAGCAATCTGCCATCTGGTAGAACGCGACTTTCTCTTCATCGCTGATCGCGCCGATAAAACTGACGTGATCGGCGATACCGAGTTCGCGCGCCAACGGCACGAGGTCGGGATAGAGCGCGGCATTGCCGTGTGCTACCCCGCCAATGACGAGGCGAACGGTATCATCCAATTCGGCAGAAACGCGGGCAAAGGCACGGAGCAGCGTAGCGACATCCTTCCGCACATCAAGCCCCGCGACATTGAAGACGATGCGTGCATCGTGCAACCCGTACCGATCGCGCAATCGGGCAATCATGCGCGCATCACGCGTCGCCCCGTATCCGGCAGGCATCGCAAGCGGAATGGTCGTCACGCGTTCATCATCGAGGGCAAGGACGCGGATCGCATCGCGACGCGAGCATTCGCTGTCCGCGATCACCTGCGCGGCACGGCGCGTCCCGGCGGAGACGAGGCGAAGATAGGCGCGCATCGCTCGCCCACCGGCATATGCCGGTATGAGGAGCGGAATGACATCATGGACGGTGACGACGTGGGGAATCGCCTGACGGAGCGGCGCGGCGAAGTAGGGAATATGCACGACCGCGACCCCTGCCTGCCGCGCGGCACGACCGATGCCGATTTGCTCCCACCAGACCTTCCGCATGCGCTCGCGCGTGAGCAGGCGCGGCGGCGAGACGACAAGGGCCGTCGGCTCGGTTGGGAGCGGCGCGGGACTGAGCACGGTCATCGTGATCTCAGGGAGTTCGCGCACTGCCGCGATGAGCGCGGCGCTATATTGACCGCTCCCCGTATGCGGAGCACGGAGCATCGCCCCATCAAATCCAACACGCAATGTCACAGGCTCTCCTTCTGCCCACTCCGGCACACGGATAGAGTGTATCACACGGCGAACGCCCGTTCGTCGGGATTGAGATTCGATGCTATCCCGGAATATGGCACGATACGCGTGCGTTGAGAGTAATGCACCGAGATGGTTTCCGGTGTAGACTGCGGCCAGCAGACAATTGCGGCGGCATTGCAAGCAAAAGGAGTAGAGTCAATGGCACATCCCGAAGCGGTAACGGATGCGACGTTCAATCAGCAGGTGGTGAACGCGAGTGGCCCCGTGTTGGTTGACTTCTGGGCGCCCTGGTGCGGTCCGTGCCGGATGGTTGCGCCTATCCTCGATCAGATCAGCGACGAACTGGGCGAGAAGATCACGGTCGTCAAAGTCAACGTGGACGAGAACCAGCAAATCGCCGGCAACCTCGGCATCATGAGCATCCCGACGCTGATGCTCTACAAGGATGGCAAGGCCGTCGAGACGATCATCGGCTTCCAGCCGAAGAACAAACTGATGGAGAAGATTCAGGGCCATCTGAACTAATCGAGATACGCACGCAACGAAATGCCCCCCTTGTCGGGGGCATTTTCATGCGGTGGAGCAAGCTTCAGCCTGCTCCACCGAACCCTCAACGATCAGTAATGTTGCGCTATGCTACCGGCGTGCGCCGGGTGCGGCGCACCGTGCCATTGGGCCGCCCGGTGCGCTCGGTAACAAGGCCGTCAATCGCGGCACGCATTTCGTCCAGATCGGCGAAATCGCGATAGACGGACGCGAACCGGATATAGGCAACGAGATCGAGATCGTGTAGCCGTTCGACGACAAGTTCGCCAATCGTCGCACTCGGCACCTCGCGCTGCCCAAGATCGAACAGCGCCCGCTCCACATCACCAACCAGGGCGTCAATCGCCTCCTCGCTCACCGGGCGCTTGATGGAGGCGATGCGGACGGCGCTCCGGAGTTTGCGGGGGTCGTATTCCTCGCGGCGGCCATCTTTCTTCACAACATACAAACTGACCGCCTCGACGCGTTCGTAGGTCGTGAACCGGCGGCCGCACACCTGACATTCGCGGCGGCGGCGGATACTCTCACCGCTGCCGAGTTCGCGGGAATCAATCACGCGCGTATCAGGCGCCTGACAGTAGGGGCAGTGCATTGCCTATCCTCGCCGCGCGCCGTTCGTCAGCGTCCGCGCAGAATATGGACGAACGGTGGGACATCGAAATCATCGTCATCACTGCCAGGCTTCGTTTCCGGCTGCCCGGAGCGCGGCGGTGGGCGCCGTTCATCATCGCGCGGATCGGGCGGCATTCGCGTGCCGGAACCACCCATGCTACCGCGCTCCGACGATCCGGTCGGGCGATAGGGCTGCTGCGGAGGCAGCGGGCTGGTACTAGGCCGGCGATAGGGTTGCGCCTGCGGCGGCTCGTTTGCTGGCCCGGTACGCGGGAAGAGCGGCCGCAGCCGCCCCTGTCCCCGGTCGTTGTCAAAGCCGGTCGCGATCAGCGTGACGGCGACTTCCTGCGAGGCCATATGCTCGTCCAGCGTCGCACCGAAGATGAAGTTGACGTTCTGATCCGCCGCCTCGCGCACGATTTCCGCCGCTTCGTAGATCTCCTGCAAGCCCATGTCGCTCGGCCCGGAGATGTTGAAGAGGATACCCGTCGCGCCCTGAATGCTCATTTCTAAGAGCGGGCTTTCAATCGCCATCCGTGCGGCGTCCTGCGCGCGGGTGTCGCCCGTGCCCCGGCCAATCGCCATGAAGGCTGACCCGGCGCCGGACATGATCGTCTTCACGTCCGCGAAGTCGAGGTTGATGATGCCGGGCCGCGTGATGAGGTCCGCGATACCCTGAATACCCTGTTTGAGCACATCGTCCGCGAGGCGAAATGCCTCGATGAAGGTCATCTTGCTGTCCGCAATCGAGAGGAGGCGCTGGTTCGGAATCGTGATCAGCGCATCCACACGCTCTTTGAGCAGCGCGATCCCTTCCTCCGCGTTCTTCCGGCGGGTCGGCCCCTCGAAATCGAATGGCTTCGTGACAACGCCGACCGTGAGCGCGCTCACCTCTTTGGCGATCTCCGCGATCACCGGCGATGCGCCCGTCCCCGTGCCGCCGCCCATCCCGGCGGTGATGAAGACCATGTCCGCGCCCTTGAGGACATCGTAGATCGCCTCGCGCGTTTCCTCCGCCGCCTTTGCGCCGATGGCGGGGTTCCCCCCCGCGCCAAGCCCCTTCGTCAGTTTATCCCCGATCCGGAGGCAGAACGACGCCTGTGAATGGAGAAGCGCTTGCGCGTCCGTATTCACGGCGACGAACTCGACCCCGTGCAGCTTCGCTTCGATCATGCGATTGACGGCATTGCTCCCACCACCGCCAACCCCAATGACCTTGATCTGGGCAAAATTCTCGCCGCCATACGCGACATGAGATTCAAACATGCCCTTGTCCTTCCCCTTCGCCAATACACGCGATGAGGGTCGATCTCCCGCACCCACAGGAACCCGTTCTCATCTCCCCTGTTGGCTGACAAGTATCGCTCACGGCAGGAACTCGCGCAACCATGCCTGCCACCGCGTTTGCCCGATTCGCATGGGCTGGACAGGGAAATTTCCTCCATTTCCTGCCGCAACTCCAACCGCGGAAACAGCGGATCGCCCGCCCGTGGGCCGTGAATCGAGCTGCGGCCCGACCGTCGCGCGCCATCGTAACAGACCGAGAACCGCCGCGAACCCCGGCGATTGCGCCGTGGCAGGCCCGGAAAACCCCCATGCCCCCGCAACCCG
>JAICJW010000426.1 GCA_025928215.1 Chloroflexia bacterium
CAATTCCGCTCTCAACCGACTACTGATTACTGGCTACTGGCTACTCTCTCAAACGATTCCCTGTTCCTGCGCGTCGGACTCCGACTTAATCAGGAACTGATTGATCAGTGTAAGCGCGAGGATGAAGAGGAACATCACCAATCCCACCGCGCAGGCATAGCCGAGCCGGTGCGCGTTGAAGGCTTTCTGAAAGAGATAGACGCCGGGTACCATCGTCGAGTTCGCCGGGCCACCTTCACCGTTCGTCAGGATGTAGATGCCGACGTACCGCTGCAAGGTCTGAATGACCGTCAGGATGGCGATCAATTTGATCTGCCCCATGATTAAGGGCATGTCAATGCGGAAGATGCGCGTCCAGGTGGACGCACCATCGAGGCGAGAGGCGTCCACGACATCCTGCGGGATATTCTGCAAACCGGCGAGGTAAATCAGCATGTAGGTGCCGCTCGCCCAGGGGAACTCGATCATCATGTAGGACCAGAGTGAGGTGGTTGGCGAGGCGAGCCAGAGTTTCGGCTGCTGGCCGAAGTGCTGCAGGACGTTATTGAGGAAGCCCTCGCCGGGCACCGGGTTATAGAGATATTGCCACAAGAGCAGGATCACCAGGAAGGGAATAATCGCCGGGATGAGCATAAAGACGCGCCAGAACTTCTGCGCTCGCTCGCTGGCGAGGTTGAAAATCGTCTCAGCGATGATGATTGGCATGGCGAAGGGGATCGTCAGGTAGAAGACGAGAATGACAAGGATATTTTGCAGAGACCGCAGGAAGGTCGGGTCGTGCACAATCTCCTTGAAGTTGGCGAGGCCGATGAAGTTATTGATCCGAAAGCCGTCCCAGTCGTAAAACGCCTCCCGGAAGACGAGGATCGTCGGCCAGTACTCGAACACCACGAACAGGATGAACGCGGGCAGGAGGAAGAGGTAGATCAGCCGCATTCGCCAGATCTGCTGCCAGACGTTGGCGGGGCGGCGCGTCCGGGGCATGGCGCTCGCGTGGGGTGCAGTAAGGTTTCGTACGGCCATCGGAACCTCTCTTTTTAGCATGCCGTGCCGGTAAACTCCGGCACGGCACCGTTTCTCTCCCGCTTATCCGCAGGGAATGTTCAGTTTCGCCGCGCGGATTGTGTTCTGCGTGAAATTGAGGACTTCAGCCTGATCGTCCTTGATGTAGCCGTCCAGATTCTTCTGGCCAAGCAGGTACGCCTGATAATTGCCGATCCAGTCCGGGCGATTGCCATAGAAGAAGGAAGCCGGGAAGAGTTGCGTCTTGTTTTTGTAGAAGAGCGCCAGCCGGGGATCGTCCAGTTTGACATTCGGGTTGATCGGCAAATCGTACGACGGCTTGACGTAGATCGCCTGAATCTCCGGCGTCGTCATCCATTGGAGGAAGTCAATCGAGATCGCTTCCGCGTCCGCGTCCTTATCCAGGCGGAGATCAGGGATGGCGATCTGATAGCCGAGGCCCCGCTCGCCATCGTCCGCGATCGGCGCGGCATCCTTGACGAGGTCCGCACCGAAGGTCTCCGCGTCCGGCTGCGGCGTTGGGAAGGCGCCCACGTCAAATGTTGGCAATCCCTCCGCCTTGTTTTCATCGAGTTGACGCAGGATCGTTTGCCCCTGCGTCGCCGGTGTTCCCTGCCAGAGGACGCCCTTACCCGAGAGCCAGAGTTGCTCGATGTCCGCTGCTTGCAGCGCGGTGCTGCCCGGTGGCCAGTATTGGAAGAGGCGCTTGGTCACTTCCGCCGCCTTGCGATTCCAGGGCGTGTCCATTTTCCATGTGCCGGCGCAGACGGCACTGAAGCGTGCCTGATCAGAGGCAAAGAGCTGGCCGCCCGTCATCGCCAGCCAGTCCTTCCGCCCGAGCGATGAGGTTATTAACTGATAGGTATGCGAGAGGGCAAAGGCATCGCCCACGCGCGCGATGGGGATAACACCACTCGCCTTCAGTTTATCGAGCACCTTAAAGAAATCAACCCAGTTCTTCGGCTCATCCGCCTCAGTCAGCCCTGCCTTGTTCCAGAGGGTCTTATTATAGAGCCACGCCGCTTTATAGGCATTGAGGGTGACGGCGTAGAGCTGCTTGAGTGACCCCTGGATATAGGCGAGCGCGTCCGCGGGGAAATCCTCTTTCCATGGTTTGCCGGTATAGGCGCTATTCTTTTCCAGATAGGGCGTCATCGGTATCCACGGCGAGGTGTTCGTCGCTTCTTGCGCGCTCGTTGTGACGGAAAAGTGCCCGGAGAGGATCGGCACGTTCTTCGCCGCTTGCCGGGTCGTGATCCACTTCGTCAGGTCATCGAAGCTCGATCCCGGCACCTTTACCCACTCAATCGTCACGCCGGGATGCTCTTTCTGGTAGCGGTCAATCAGTTGTTGAAAAACGACATTACTTGGATCATCTTTGCCACTGGAGAGCGGCGGGGCAGGCTGGCGGGCAATCGAAATCTTCCCCTTTAAGCCTTGCCGCCCTGATGCGCTCGCGCTTCCGGCTGGTGCTGCCGCGCTTCCGGCGGGCGCTGCCGCACTCGCACTGCTGCCACTCACCGTAGCTGCGCTGCCACTTGCAGGAGCAGGCGCGCTTGTGGGTGTCGTGATAATCACTTTCGCGCCGCCCGTGCTCGTGGCGGCGGGCGTATTCGTCGCGTTGGAACCGCCACCGCATGCAGCGAGGATCGCTGTGCCCGTGCCCGCTGCCGTCATGCCGAGGAGCCGCCGCCGCGTATAGCGCGTCGCTGTCAGGTGCCGGGCTATTGCTTCCGTCGCTGTCGCTTGCTGGCCCATCCGGTTGTTCCTTTCTGTACCTGCTACTATGCCGAAAGTCCCATGCCGATACAAGTGTCGTCGCTCACTCCCGTCGCTATCCGGTCGCACCGAAGGTGCGCGAGATGTGTGTGGCGAACTGCGTGACGAGCCGGACCGCGTGCGCGAACTCCTCCGCCGGGAGCGGCACGGGCAGGCTGGAAAGGCTGATCGCCGCGATGGTCTGCCCCGATTCGTCCCGAACCGGCGCAGCGATGCACCGCCGCCCCGTCGCAAACTCCTCATCGTCCACCGCATATCCTTGCGCGCTCACGCACCGGAGTTCGGCGAGGAGCACGTCCATTGTGGTGATCGTCTGGGGGGTAAGCGGTTCCATCGTGCGGTTCGTGTAGCGCGCGCGTACCTCCTCCTCCGGTAGCGCGGCGAGCAGGATTTTCCCGACAGCGGTGCTATGCGGTGCGTTACGCGTGCCGGTGATCGCGTAGGCACGCAACTCCTTCGCGGCGGGGACGCGGGCAAGGTAGAGCACATCGCCCTCGTAGAGCACCGCGACGTTCGCGTTGTAGTGGGAACTGTCCGCGAGCATTTCGAGGAAGGGGAGGGACTGCCGCCGAAGATCGGACTGGCTGATCGCCACACTCGCCAGCGCGATCGGCGCGAGGCCGAGGGTGAAGTGACCGTTGCCATCGCCGCGCCGCACGTAGCCGTACTCTTCCAGCACGGAGAGCAGGCGGGAGACGGTGCTTGGCGCGAGCGCCAACTGACGGCTCAGCTCGCTCAGGGTGTGCGACGGGCGCGCCTCACTGAAGCAGGCGAGCAGGCGCAACGCCCGGCCGATGGATTGCCCCGGCGCCACCTGCGTTGTCATCCGTGCCAGTTGGG
>JAICJW010000181.1 GCA_025928215.1 Chloroflexia bacterium
CAATGTACTCCGCGAGGCCATGCGTCTTCCCTGTGCCGCGCGCTCCATCGGTCAATTGGCGCGCCGCGCCGCCACCGGCGGAGATGACAAAGAGTTCCGCATCCTGCACATACGCGACCGACGCGCCATCCGGCGAGAACTGTGGATCGAGCGCGGGATGCGGGCCGGTCGGCACGATTTCCCGCAGCGGCGCGCCCTCGCCATCCTGCACGAAGACCGCGCCACTGAGCGGGATAAGCAGGCGGTTCGCGTGCCGCGCCCATGCATACTGCGCCACGCCGAGGGCGCGTTGCCGCTGCCGCTCGCGCCGGAGCGCCTCTTCGAGTGAGACGCGCTCCTCCGTCGTGCCACCGCCGGGCGGCGCGACGAGCAGTCGTTGCGCTCCGGTTTCCGGATCGAGGGCGTACAATTGGCGCGTCAGGCTCTCGTCCGGGCTGTAGAGGTAGGTGATGAGCCGGTCATCGGGGCTGAAGGCGAAATCGCCGGGCGTCGCCGTCCCCGGCAGCGGATAGGTCGCGACATCTTCCGGCGTGAGCGCTGATTGTTGCGGAGCGTCTGCCATCAATCTCTCCTCATTGAAGCACGGCAATGTGCGTGCGTCTGGCATCATGAACGCGGGAAGTATAGCGCGCAGAGATGGAAAAACATGGTGCCAGCGGGTACGCTTGCACGGTGCGAAGATTGAGAGATGCAGAGCGATCGTCATGACAGGGAGGCAGCGATGGCAACAACGGCACAACCGGAGGTGATCGCGGACACGGGCAACGCTTCCGGCCCGCCGCGCGATGTGCTGATGGCGCAACGCGGCATCGTCGCATCCGCGAATGGCTATGCGAGCGAGGCGGGGCTTGATGTGATGCGGCGCGGCGGCAATGCGGTGGATGCCGCCATCGCTGCCGCCGCCGTCCTCTGCGTCGTCGAACCGCGCAACGGGCATCTCGGCGGCGACACCTTCAGGCAGATCAGCCTCGCCAGCGACAAACGGATCGTGGCGATCAATGGGAGCGGCGCCGCGCCTGCCGCCGCGACGCTGGAACGCTACCAAGCGCTCGGCGGCATCCCGGAGTTTGGCCTGCTCGCCTCGACCGTACCCGGCACGGTGAGCGCATGGGCGCTCGCATTGGAGCGGTTCGGGAGCAGATCGTTCGCGGAACTCCTCGCATCGGCGATCTGGTATGCCGAACATGGCGTGCCCGTCACGAAGCGGCTGCGCCGGACTATCGAGAACGAGTCACCGTATTACCGGCAAAATCCGGACGCCGCCCGCGTCTTTCTTCCCGGCGGCGATCTCCCGGCGGTCGGGACGCTCCTGCCCCAACCCGGCCTCGCCCGGAGCCTGCGACGCATCGCGGCGGGTGGGCGCGACATGTTCTACGAGGGCGATCTCGCGGCGGAGATGGTCGCCGCCTCTGATCGCTATGGCGGCCTCTTCACGCGCGAGGACTTCGCCGCGCACCGAAGCGAGGAGCTCGCTCCGCTCGCCATTGGCTATCGTGGCTATACCGTCCACGAGCAACCGCCCGTCACACAGGGGATGATTGTCCTGCTCGCGCTCAATATCCTCGAACAGTTCGACATCGGCGGTATGGCGCCCGGATCGGCGGCGGTAATTCATCTTCAACTCGAGGCGTTGAAACTCGCCTTCGCGGATCGCCTGCGCTATCTCGGCGATCCGTGGTTCGTGGACGTGCCGCTGGAGATGCTGCTCTCGAAGGAGCACGCGCGCGAGCAGGCGGCGCGGATTGATCGCCATCATGCCAGCCCCCAGCCGCTGCCCGCGAATATCCAGCCGGACACGACCTCGATGGTCCTCGCCGATGGCGACGGGAATATGGTCTCCTACATTCACAGCCTCTTTTCCGGCGCGCGGGTGATCCTGGGCGATACGGGCGTGCTGATGAACAGCCGCCTGCTCGGCTTCAATCTCGACGCGGGCGATCCGAACTGCCTCGCGCCCGGCAAGCGGCCGGTGCATACGTTGAACACCTATGTCGTCTCGAAAGAGGGCGAGCCGTGGCTGGTCGGCGGGACGCCCGGCGCGCATTGGCAGGTGCAGACGAATCTGCAACTGCTCACCAACCTGCTCGATTTCGGCATGGATATACAGAGCGCCATCGAAGCGCCCCGCTTCACCGTCGGCGACCAACTGGACGCGGGCGATCCGACGGTCAAGATCGAAGACCGCATCGGCGAGCGTACCGTCGCCGACCTGCGCGCGCTGGGGCATCCCGTAGAGGTAATTGGCGCGTGGGATTCGGGTGGCGCGGTGCAATTGATCGCGCGGGATGCCGCAAGCGGTCTGCTTCGTGGCGCGACGGAAGCCCGGCGACCGGGCAATACGGTTGTTGGATTTTAAGGAGGAGGGTTAACGAATGGCGTCACCGATTCTGCTCGCGCAACGCTCGTGGCCGGAGACGCGCGAACTGCTGAGAACGAATGCGATCGTCCTGCTCCCCGTCGGCGCGCACGAGCAGCACGGGCCGGGCATCGCGATGGCGACGGACACGATCTCGGCGGACGGCCTCTGCCGGCGCGCGGCGGCGCTCCTCGGCGACCGGGCGGCCGTCGCGCCCGCCGTGCCGTTCGGCGTCTCATGGCATCATATGCACTTCCCCGGCACGATCACCCTGACGCCGGAAACGCTCTCGACGCTGCTCGTCGAGATTTGCGGGTCGCTCGCGCGGCATGGCTTCCCGCGCGTCGCCATCGTCAACGGCCACGGCGGCAACAGCGCGGCAATCGCGACTGCGGTCGAAACGCTGCGGCAGACGGTCAGCGGCACGCGCGTGATCGGCATTTTCGGCTACGCCTTCATCGGCGAGCAGGCGCGCGTCCTGATGCCGGAAGGCTCGATGGGCCACGGCGGCGGCGATGAGGCGGCAGTCGTTTATGCCGAAGCGCCCGACTATGCGAAGCCCGACGCCTTTTGCGCGCCCGAACCGCACGCGGACGCGGTGGCCTTTGCGGCCCAGTTGCGCGCCTACGGCGGCACGCACGGCGCGTACTACGATGAGATCACCGCGAATGGCGCGACGGGCGACACCCGCCACGCGACACCCGAAGTCGGCAACGAAATCCTCACCCGCGCCGCTGCCAACCTCGTCACGCTGCTCGAAGCATTCATCGCCCAGACGTCTGGCCTGCCAACGATATAAGAGAAATCTGAGGATATCCGTGCTTCAGGGCGTATTCATTGTCAAGGCTGTGAATACGCCCTGCTCCGTGCATCACGATCGTTGACGGGCGCGGACGCGAGCCGTAGACTGCCGTTACTTACTAGGGATTGTACTGCACGCACACATGCCGCGATCAGGGGAAGGAGTACGAGCATGCACCACGCCCGCCGTTTCCGCACCGTCCGGTTTCTGAGCGTCGTTCTGTTCGCCGTGCCACTGCTGGCCGGGTGCGCCTCGAAAGCGCCCTCCACGCCAACCGTCGCGCCGACGACTGCCCCGGCGGCGACCGCCGCCGCCACGACCGCCTCATCGGCGGCTTCGCCTGCCACCGGCGCGACGACCGCGCCCAAGGCCGCCGCGCAGAAGGGCGGCCGCGTCGTCGTCGCGCTCGATCAGGCGCCACCGACGATGGACCCGCAAGCCTCACCCTCCGCCGTGACGTACGAGATGACCTCGACCGTCTTTGAGACGCTGCTCTATCTCGACAGCACGCGCAAACTCGTTCCGTATCTCGCCATGTCGTATGACGCCTCGGCGGACGGCAAGACGTACACCTTCAAATTGCGCACGGATGTCACATTTTCGGACGGCACGCCGTTCAACGCCGATGCCGTGAAATACAACTTCGACCGCATCGTGGACCCGAACTACAAGGCGGGCAGCTCGCTGCAAGCCCTCTCCGGCTACGACAAGACGGAAGTCGTGGATCCCGCCACGGTGCGCGTCTCCTTCAAGACGGCCAATGCGCCGTTCCTCACCTACGCGGCGGGCGGCACGCTCGGCATGATGTCCCCCACGGCGACGAAAAGCCAGGGCCAGAAGGTCAATGAGACGCCGGTCGGCTCCGGCCCGATGGTCATCAAGGAACTCGTCGCGAACGACCACGCGATCCTCGCGCGTAACGAGAGTTACAACCGCCGCGCGCCGTGGAGTGACCACGACGGCGGCTCGTACCTCGATGAGGTCTACTTCAAGTTCGTCCCGGAAGACGCGACGCGTGCAACAACGCTCGAATCCGGCGAAACGCAGATCATCCACAACATCCCGCCGCAAAGTCTCGGTCGCTTCGAGGGCAACGCGGGCTATACGGTGCTGAAGCCGGCGTACGTCGGTACGCCACAGTTCACCGCGCTCAACGCCAAACTCTTCCCGACCGACGACATCAACGTCCGCAAAGCGATTGAGTTTGCCACCAATAAGGACGCGATCGTCAATAACTCATACAAGGGCGTCGGCACACCCGCCTACGCGCCACTGACGCAAGGCACGCTGGCGGACCCCGCCTTGAAGGGCCTCTATCCGTACGATCAGGCACAGGCGAAGAAAGTGCTGGATGACGGCGGCTGGAAGGTCGGGCCGGATGGTATCCGCACCAAGGATGGCAAGCGACTCGAACTGGTCATCAACGCGATTGATCGGGGCAGCGGCATTGACAACTATATTCAACTCCTGCAGGCGCAGTGGCACGAAATCGGCATTGATGCCAAGATCAAGGCGCAAGCCCGCGCCCCCTGGTACGAGGACAACTACAAGTGCGCGACGAATGCCATCCCGCTCTTCCTCCGCTCCGGCGACTGGGACGGCATGTTCGCGCTCTTCCACTCCTCGATGATCGGCACGAACTTCAACTTCTCCTGCTACAGCAGCCCGGAAGTGGACAAGTTGCTGACGGACGGCAAGACCGAGACGAACGTGGACAAGCGCAAGGCGATCTACCTCCAGGCCGAGCAGAAGGTGATGGAGGACGCGGTCTTCCTGCCGATGGTGGATCAACTCTCCGTCTGGGGTTTCAAATCCACGATCAGCGGCCTCAACTTCGACGGCTACACCTACCCGCACTTCTCGGACGTCTCGATCGCGAAGTAATCGAACGGTGGTAGGGGCACCCCTCGTGGGTGCCCTGCCAAGAAGAGCACCCACGAGGGGTGCCCCTACAGGTCAGGTCACACAACGGAGTACCCTATGTCCCGCTTCCTTCTTGGGCGATTGGCGGCAACGATCCCTGTGCTGCTCGGCGTCTGGTTCCTCGTCTTCATGATGCTGCATCTCGTGCCGGGCGATCCGGTGAAGATCATGCTGGCGGATTTCCAGACGAGCCCCGAACAAGTCGTCCTGCTGCGCTCTCAGTTGCACCTCAATGACCCGCTACCGAAGCAGTTTGCCCGCTTCGTCGCCAACGCCGCACGGGGCGATCTCGGCCTCTCGATCCGCTCGAAACGGCCCGTGCGCACGGAGATCGCGGAAAACCTCGGCGCGACGCTGCAACTGGCGGTCGCGGCGCTGGTCATCGCCATCGTGGTCGGCGTGACGCTCGGGATGATCGCGGCGATCCACCAGAATGGCTGGCTCGATTTCGGGCCGATGCTGCTCGCGCTCTGCGGCGTCTCGATGCCCTCATTCTGGCTCGGATTGCTGCTGATTTTCTTCTTCTCGCTTCGCCTCGGCTGGTTCCCCGCGACGGGCGCCGGCGATCTCAAGCATCTCGTCCTCCCTGCGCTGACGCTCGGCCTCAGCGCCTCGGCGATCATCGCCCGCCTGACGCGCTCCTCGATGCTCGAAGTGCTCCGGCAGGAGTACATGACGACCGCCCGCGCGAAGGGGCTGCGGGAGACGCGCGTGCTCATCCAGCATGGCTTCAAGAACGCGCTCATCCCGGTCGTGACGATCTTCGGATTGCAGTTCGGCAGCCTGATGGCCGGTACGGTGATCGTCGAGACGGTCTTCGCGCGGCCCGGCATCGGGCGGCTGATCGTCACGGCAATTCTCGCCAAAGATTTCCCGATGGTGCAGGGAATCGTCCTGCTGATCGCGACGACCTATGTGGTCGTCAATCTGCTCGTAGACATCTCGTATGGCATCCTCGACCCACGTATCCGCGTCGGAGGGTGACGAAGGACTGAGCGGGTGCTTAGGTGCCCCTCGGGCGGAATGCGCCCCTACACCAATAGATCCCAATTGCTCCCCTCTCCATCGCCAAACGGATCATGAGGAAGTCGTAGCCAGAGGGCGATGGAGAGGGACCGGGGGTGAGGAGAAACGATGGCACAGAGCGGGACAGTGACCGCCGGGACCGAACGGATCGCCCTGCCGACCGCGCGCATCGGGCGAGGGCGGGCGCTCTGGCAGCGGTTGCGGCAGAGCAAGGGCGCGCTCGTTGGGATCGTGATTCTCGCGGTGCTTGCGATCGTCGCGGTGGCCGCGCCGCTCATCGTGCCCTTCGATCCGATCAAGATTAGCGACAACGCGCTCTTCTCGCCGGGTAGCCCGTACTTCTTCGGCACGGATCAGTACGGGCGCGACATCCTCAGCCGCATCATCTCCGGCGCGCGGATCTCGCTGACCATTGGGCTGATCTCCGTTGGGATCGCGGCAACGTTCGGCGTCACCATCGGCCTGCTGGCGGGCTACTATGGCGGCTGGGTGGACGCACTCCTCATGTATGTCATCAATGTCATGCTCGCGGTGCCCGGCATCCTGCTCGCGCTGGCAATCGTCACGATCCGTGGCAATCCGAACTTGACGAATCTGATGATCGCCGTCGGCATCGCCGGCATCCCGACCTACGCGCGGCTCGTGCGCGGCTCGGTGCTGGCGGCGAAGGAGAATGTCTACGTGGACGCCGCGCGGGTGAGCGGCGCGCCGACGCGGATCATCCTTATCCGGCATCTCTTGCCAAATGTCATCGCACCCGTGATCGTCGCCACGACACTCGGCACGGGCACGGCGATCCTCGCCGCCGCGTCGCTCTCCTTTCTCGGCCTCGGCAGCCAGCCCCCCTCACCGGAATGGGGGCGGATGCTCAGCGAGGGGCGCGGCTACCTGCGCGACCAGTGGTGGATCAGCACCTTCCCCGGCCTCGCGATCATGCTGACCGTCCTGGCGATGAACCTGCTTGGCGACGGCCTCCGCGATGCCCTCGACCCACGTTTGCGCCGGTGAACGGATACGAGAGGAACCGCCAATACTGCCCTCTGAGCAGTATTGACGGTTCGGTAATTCCAGCATAGGAGGAATTGAGGAATGGCAAACACGCACCCACCGATGATCCCGATTCTTGGTCCGCTCAAGCCGGGGACGACGCAGCGGCATCGGGTGACGCTCCCCGGTGCGGCGCTCGCGGACGAGCCCCGGCCCGTGACGACGATCACCGGCGCGAAGCCTGGGCCGGTGCTCTTCATTGGCGCGGGCGTGCATGGCGGCGAGTACCCGGCGGTCGAGACCGTTATCCGTCTCAGTACGCGGCTGAATGCGGCGGAACTCAGCGGCACGGTCGTCCTCATGCCGGTACTGAATCTGCCCGCCTTCTGGAAGCGGAGCATGTTCGTCTGCCCGATAGACGATGTCAATCCGAACCGCGTCTTCCCCGGCGACCCGAACGGCACGTACAGCGAGCAGATGACGCACGCGCTCGTCAACGAATTTATTATCCACGCGGACGCGTACATTGACCTGCACGGCGGCGACATCCCCGAAGCGCTCGTGCCCTTCAGCATCTGCCGCAAGGGGAACGAACCGGCGGACACGCAGGCGGTGGAGTTGGCACGCGTCTTTGGCCTCCCCTACCTCCTCACCGTGGACCGGCCAATCCAGAAAGCGAAAGGCTCGTCGAGTTACGTCGCCGCCGCCGAGCGCGGCGTGCCCGGCGTTCTCGCCGAGGCGGGGGGCGTCGGGCAACTGCAACCGGACGCCGTGGAATTGCTGATGGACGGCGTCCATCGTGTCCTCGCCCATCTCGGCATGACCGCGAAGACCGTCCCGGACGCGCCACCCCCGACCGTCCTGACCGCGTTCGAGTGGCTCTACACGCGGCACGCGGGCATGTTCTATCCGTCGGTCGCCGCGAATGACGAAGTGCGGGCGGGGCAGGAGATCGGCACGATTGGCTCGCTCTTTGGCGAGACACTGGAGACGATTATCTCGCCCGTTACGGGCCGGGTGCTCTTTCTGACGATCAACCCGGCCGTGCTCGCGAACGGGCTGCTTATCGGTATCGGAGTGGCGGAATGACCCGGCTGATTCTCTACCCGGAATGGCTGATTGACGGCACCGGCGCGGACGCGGCGCGCGGTCAGGCGGTCGTGGTCGCGGCGGGCAGTATCGAACGGATCGCGCCTGCCGCCGCGCTTGCCGCCAATGAGGACGATGAGCGTCTCCGGCTCGATGGCATGACGCTGATCCCCGGCCTCATCAACAATCACGTTCACCTCAACCTGCCCGGCGACAACACGCCGTTCACGCCGTGGATTGACCTCCAGAGCGACGCCGCGCTCGCCCTCTGGTCAGCGCACAACAGCGCGGTGTCGCTGCGATCCGGTGTGACGACGGTGCGCGATTGCGGCGGGCGCGGCACGACCGTCCTGGAGACGCGGGAGGCGCAGGCAGCGGGGCGTGTGCGCGGCGCGCGCATCATCGCCTGCGGCTGGCCCCTGACGATCAGTGGCGGGCACACGCGCCATTTCGGCGGTGAGGTGGATAACGAGGAGGGGATCCGTACGATGGTACGCCGCGTCGTCAGCAAAGGCGCGGATTACGTCAAAGTG
>JAICJW010000137.1 GCA_025928215.1 Chloroflexia bacterium
CGACACCCGGCAGCGCCTTGCCTTCGAGGAATTCCAATGACGCGCCGCCGCCGGTCGAGACATGCGTGATGTCGTCCGCGACGCCCGCTTCTTCGATGGCGGCGACCGAGTCTCCGCCGCCGACGACACTCATCGCCCCTTTCGCCGACGCGTCGGCGACAGCGCGCGCGAGGGCGACGGTGCCCTGCGCGAAGGCGGGGACTTCAAACATGCCCATCGGGCCGTTCCAGAAGATGGTGCGTGCGCCTTTGACCACGCTCCGGTAATACGATGTGGTCATCGGGCCAATGTCGTAGATCGCGTCGTCCGGGCCAACGGCATCAATCTGCACGGTGCGCGTCACCGGCTCCGGCGCGTGCGCGCCGAGCAATTCCTTCGCGCTCTGTGTCGAAACGACAGCGTCCGTCGGGACGTGCAGGCCGACGCGGCGCGTCGAGGTGCGCGCGAGGATGTCGTGTGCGGTGGCAACGGCATCCTGCTCGACAAGCGACGTACCGACATCGTAGTTCTGCGCGAGGAGGAAGGTGTTCGCCATGCCGCCGCCAATGCAGAACCCATCCACCTTGCCCATCAGGTTTTCGATCACGCCGATCTTGTCCGAGATTTTCGCGCCGCCGAGGATGACAATAAAGGGTCGCTTTGCACCCGTCAGCAGGCCGCCGAGCGCGTCCAGTTCCTTCTTCATCAGCAATCCCGCGTAGGCGGGCAGGAGATGGGCGACGCCTTCCGTGCTGGCGTGGGCGCGATGCGCGGTGCCGAACGCGTCATTGACATAGAGATCGCCGAGTTTGGCGAGTTGGGCGGCGAAATCGGCATCGTTCGCCTCTTCTTCGGCATGGAAGCGCAGGTTTTCCAGCAGCAGGACAGCGCCTGGCTTCGCCGCCCGCACCGCCTTCTCCGCCCTCTCCCCGACGCACGCCGGTACGAACTGTACCGGCGTGCCGAGCTGTTTCTCCAGTGCTGCCGCAACGGGTTTGAGGCTGAGTTTTGGATCCGCCTTCCCCTTCGGGCGACCGAGATGCGACATCAGCACGACGACCGCGCCCGCATCGAGCAGAAACCGGATCGTCGGGATCGCCGCCGTGATGCGCGTCGTGTCGCCCACGTTGCCATCACTCAGGGGGACATTGAAATCCACGCGCACAAGCGCCCGCTTCCCCTTCAGGTCGGCGGGCGGAATATCGCGGATCGTCTGTTTATTGATCGCCACGTGCGCTCCCTTCGGTCGCTTACCAGCCGCCCTTTTCCGCGATCATATTTGTCAGGTCGGCGAGGCGGCAGGAGTAGCCCCACTCATTGTCGTACCACGCGACGACCTTCACCATATTGCCGCCGACGACGATCGTCGAGAGGCTGTCGAGGATGGCGGAGCGGTCATCCTGCTTGTAATCCATCGAGACGAGCGGCTCGTCGCTGTAGCCGAGGATGCCTTCCAGATCGCCCTCCGCCGCCGCCAGGAAGGCATTGTTCACTTCCTCCGCCGTCGTCTCCTTCTCCGTCTGGACGGTGAGGTCGAGGATCGAGACGGTCGGCGTCGGGACGCGTAAGGCGTAGCCATCCATCTTGCCCTTCAGTTCGGGAAGGACGAGGGAGATCGCGCGGGCCGCGCCGGTCGTCGTCGGGATAATGTTTGCCCCGGCGGTGCGGGCGCGGCGGAGGTCCTTATGCGGGCCATCGAGGACGACCTGATCGTTCGTGTAGGAATGGACGGTGACCATCGTGCCCTTGACGATCCCGAAGTTGTCGAGCAGCACCTTCGCGGTCGGCGCGAGGCAGTTCGTCGTGCAGGAGCCGTTGGAGATGACATTGTGCTGCGCGGGGTCGTATTTGTCCTGATTGACGCCGAGGACGAGCGTAATATCTTCATTCGTGGCGGGGGCGGAGATGATGACCTTCTTCGCGCCGCCGTTCATGTGCGCCTTCGCCTTATTGGCGTCCGTGAAGAGGCCGGTGGATTCGATGACGATGTCCACGCCGTAGTCGCGCCACGGGATCGCGCCGGGGTCGCGCTCGCTGAAGATGTGGATCGGGTTGCCGTCCACGATCAGGTCGCGATCGCTGACCTCGATCTCTTCCTCAGCGATGCCATAGTTGGAGTCGTACTTGTAGAGGTGCGCGATGGTATGGAGGTCCATCAGATCATTGACCGCGACGACTTGCAGCAACCCGTCCGGGTTCTCGTCGTCCGGCCCGTACCCACCATAGATCGTCTTGAAGACCTGCCGCCCGATCCGACCGAAGCCGTTAATGCCGACCTTGACTACCATCGCCGATTCCTCCTACCCGAAATCAGTATCGCCGCATTGGTGTATGGCACGCGAATGACGAAAAGCCGCGTGGAGAATAAGCATACTCTACCGGAGGGGATAGGCGCGACCCCGGAGAAGTTCGGAGTTCGAGGTTCGGAGTTTGAGGAATCATGCTCGAACTCCCTCTTCGAACCCCGAACATCGAACTCCGAACTCCCCACTCACTCCGCCGGGCCGATGAATGTACGGACTTTTCGGAGCAGGTCTTCGAGGATGAAGGGTTTTTCCAGCACATCGCACCACTCCTCGCGCAGATATGCTTCCTTCTCGCGGATGCGCTGGGTATCCGCCGAGCAGATAATAACGGGAATACGGGCCGTCGCGGGGTTGAGGCGTATCAGTTCGAGAATCATCCAGCCAGTATCGGGGTGCTCCATGCGAATATCGAGGATGACGAGCTGCGGCTCGTGCTCCTTAATCATCTCGAATGCCGTGTCGCCCTCTTTCCAGATCGCCGCCCGGTATCCCTCCTGCGTCAGGAGATCGTGCATCAGTTCGAGGAAAAGTGTATCGTCGTTGACGACCGCGATCAGTGGCTTGGTCATCGTTCTTCCCCTCGCCTGAGAATATGCGGCGCGCCGATTAGCCGCGCCCTTCGGCGCTCGTCGCGACGATGGCGTCGTCATGGACGGCTGCCGGGCGGTCGGTGCGACCGGAACTCCGCGCCGCATACAATTGCATGAGCGCCATCGCCAGTTTTTGCGGGTCATGCCGCAGCGGGCTTGCGGCACTGACGACGTCCGCCTCGACAATCTCGACCCCGAGGGAGCGCGCCTCTTCCTGGAGGCGGTCAGCCTCCACGGCATCCACGCGCCATTCGGGCTTGATCTTGTCCTTCGATTCGAAGTTCGTATTGACGAGCACATACTCGAAGAGACGCTTGCCGATCTGCTCCTGCAAGGCGCGCACATGCGCCAGCGCGTCGAAGTGATCGGTCTCGCCCGGCTGCGTCGCGACATTGCAGACATAGACCTTGATCGCGGTCGGATTATTCTTGATCGCCTGCTTGATGTCACCGACCAGGAGGGGCGGGACGACGCTGGTATAGAGCGAGCCGGGGCCGAAGACGATCATGTCCGCATCCCAGATCGCCTGCACCGCCGGGATATAGCCTTGCGGGTCCTCCGGTTGGAGGAAGACTTTGCGGATGCGCCCGTGCGCCCGGCCAATTTCCGACTCGCCCCGGAGTTCGGTGCCATCTTCCGCGATGCCGTGCAACTGGACATTCTCCAATGTGGACGGAAAGACGGTGCCGCGCACCGCGAGAATGCGGCTGGATTCGAGGACCGCCTGCTCAAAATCGCCGGTCACATCCACCATCGCGGTGATGAAGAGGTTGCCAAAGGAGTGACCGTGCAGGCCGGAACCGTCCTTCTCAAAGCGGTACTGAAAAAGCTCCTGCATCAGCGGCTCGGCGTCGGAAAGGGCGGCGATACAGTTGCGGAAGTCGCCCGGCGGGAGGATACCGAACTCCTCACGCAGGCGGCCGGTGCTGCCGCCATCGTCCGCCATTGTGACGATGCCGGTCAAATTGCCGGTGCGCTCCTTGAGGCCGCGCAGCAAAGTGGGTAGTCCCGTGCCGCCACCGATGGCGACGATCTTCGGGCCGCGCTTGCCGAAGCGGTAATCATAGAGGATGTCTCCGATCCGCTCCGTGCGCCCGGCGAGCAGGGGGATGAGGAGCGAGTGGCTGAGGTAGTAGACGCTGCCGCCGATCACGCTGAAGCCGAGCGCCGCAACGACTACTTCACGCCACGGATGCGTAATGAACTGGAGGGTAATCGCGCGCACAATATCGGTGCTGTAGCCGGGGAATGCGACATTACGGTAGAGGGTGGCGAGCGCCATCGCAATCGCCAGGCTCGTCAGAGTGATGCCGAGCGCGAGCGCGACCAGATAGCGCTTTACCCGCATCCCGAAGCGGAGCCATTTCCGCACGTGTGTCCCTCCTCCAACCGTACGTACGTTGTACGTCAGCCTCAGTATCTTAACACTCACAGAGAAAGCGATCAATCGGCCATTGTTCCCTCACCAATTGGCTGACGGTTCTTTCATCCTATGAGCATGGTGCCGCGTGCGTATGGCGATCACATCTGCCAGAAGGCGCGATCTTTGCTATGCTGTCCGATGTGGCGTGGTTCATCCGGGGGCGGGCTTTTCAGCGTAAGGAGTGTGTGACGGCACACGCTTTTTTACTATTCAGGGCAAGGAGCCATGCATGAACCGGAAAGCCATCCTCGGTCTCGCTATCGGAATCCCCATCGTGCTCATCGTCGCGGTCGCGCTCTACGGACTCAGTCTCGGTGGGTATTTGCCCGGTCAGACACAACCGACGGCGATTCCCGTCACCCCGTTCGCCAATGTTGCCGCCGCTCCGGCGGGCACGACCATCGCGGCCAGTACGCCGACGACCGCCCCGGTCGCTGCGACTATCGCGCCGACGACCGCTGCCGCGAGTAGCAGCGACTATGGCTATGGCGGTGGCGCCCCGGCATCCAGTGCGCCCACTTCGAGTGTGGCGACGTCCCCCGCGAGTTCGGCCGCCGCAGCCAAAGCACCAGGGGGAGCGACGACCTACGCGATCACCAGTGACAAGTCAGAAGCGAAAGTGACCGTCAATGAGAAACTCGCCAATCTGCCTTCCCCGTCGGACGCGATCCTGACGACGAACGCCATTCAGGGTCAACTCTTCCTCGGCGCCGACACCAAGCCGGTTGAGGGCGCGAAGATCATGGTGGACCTGCGGACCCTGAAGAGCGACAAGACGCAGCGCGACAACTACGTCCGCACCAACACGCTGCAAGCTGATCGCTTCCCGCTCGCCGAGTTCGATGTCACGGGAGTGGACGGCTGGACAGGGCCTTTGAAGGAAGGGCAGCAGTCCACCTTCAAACTCCTCGGTAATATGACGATCCACGGCGTCACGAAGCCTGTCACCTTCGACACAACCGCCATGATGCAGGGCGGCGCGGTGACCGGCACGGCAACGACGACCTTCAAATTTCAGGATTTCGGTATGACGCCACCCAGTGTCTCCATCGCCAAGGCGACCGATACGATCAAACTGGACATGAACATCGTCGCGAACAAAGCGGGATGAGAAGTCAGTAGTCAGAACGGTTTCGGTTCCTCTGACTACTGACTACTGACAATCACCGGGCCGCTCGGCGTTGGGCTGCCACGCGCGGGTTCCTGTGTCACCTGCAATGCCTCGGGTGGCGTCGTGTTCACCGGATTCTCGATAATCAGCAGCGCGTAGCCGCTGCTGTCCGGTTCCATGGTGCCGAGTGAGACCCATTGCCCGTTATGTCGCGCCCAGATTTGATACGTCGAGCCAGCGGGGGCGGGCGCGAAGTTCTCGAACGTCATCACCGCGAGCGATTCGCCGGAGTGGCCCCGGTAGGTGGCGTGCGTCCTCGCGGGGATGCCCGACGCGGCATTGAGCCGGATGGGTGTCACATCGCTCGACGTGACGAGGTGCAGCGCGTTCAACTGCTGCGCCACGGTCGCTTGCTGCCGGTGCTCGCGCAGACCGACGGCGGCAAGCAAACCGGCCAGCAGCGCGAGCACGACGATGAGCATGGGTGCCAAATAGACGCGCAACTTCCGCAGACCGGAGCGGATGCGCGTCTTCGCCGTGCCGAGGGGAAGATTCAGGAAGGTGGCGATCTGCTCGTGTGTCAGGTCATCGAAGAAGGCGAGGCTGAGCGCCTGCCGCTGGGGGGGCGGGAGGTGCGCGACCGCTTCCTGCACCGTCGCGCGGCGGTACTCCCGCCATGCCGCTTCGTCCGGCGGCAGGTTGCCGTCCGGCACCGTCAGCAGGCGCAGCCCTTCCGGATCGGACGCGGTTTGCGGGCGGCGGCCGCGGCGGCGCAGTTCGTTGATGATCCGCACATGCGCGATCCGCAGTACCCAGGGGCGAAACGCGCCGCGCGCCGGATCGAAGGTCTCTGCCTTTCGCCAGACGACGAGGACGACATCCTGCACGATCTCCTCGGCGGCGGCGCGGTCGAGGGTTTGCGCGGCGAGATTGAAGATCAAGGCGGCGTACCGCGTATGCAGCGGGGCGAGCGCATCCTGATGCCCGGCGGCGAGTTCGTGCATCAATGCCTCATCGCTGAGGTCCTGGTAGGGCTGTACGAGGCGGACGGTGCTCATGGGAACCTCACCCCCGGCCCCTCTCCGTCACGCGGCGAGGGGTGACTTGTTGCGATAGCGGGGCGTTCCCCATACACCCCGATCTTCAGGTGGTTGCTCCCCCTCTCCATTGTGTGGAGAGAGGGCTGGGGGGTGAGGTTGATCCCTACTATCATATCGCTATCCCATATTCCGTGAGCATTCACCCCTTCACCACCACCGTGCCGGTCATGAAGGGGTGGATGGCGCAGTGATACGTGAAGGTCCCGGCTTGATCGAACCGCTGCTGGAAGGTCGCGCCGACCGCCAGCGTCTTGGAATCCCACGCGCCTTTGTCGTCCGTTACGGTGTGCGCAACGCTGTCTTTGTTTGTCCATGTCACGGTCTGGCCCGGCGCGACGGTGATGCTCTGGGGAGCGAAGGCGAAACTGGCGATCGTGACGCCGTTCGCAGCCGCTGTTGCCGGAGCGGCGGTAATAGCGGAGGCGGCGGGTACGGTCGTCGCGCTCGCGGCGGGCGATGCGGCGGGCTGCATAATCATCCCCGGTTGCAGGACGATCTTGCGTGGCGCGTTGCCGATGGGGACGGTCGCGACCACTTTCCGCGTCTCGACATTGACGATGGTGAGATCGTTCGACGCCTCATTCGTCACATACGCCGTGTCGCCGTCGCTACTTGCGGCGATCCAGTGTGGCATCGTGCCGACCTTCACCGTGCCGGTGAGGGAATTGGTGTCCGGCGACCAGATGCTGAGTTCGCCCGGCCCCTGGCTGACGACGAGGCCGTACTCGCCCGTCGCGGTGATGAGCGGGTGATGCGGCGACGCGCCGACGGCGATCTGACCCGTCACGTTGTTCCGGGCCACATCGAGCACCTGCACGGCGTCCACGCCGGCGAGCGTGAAGTAGAGTTGTTTGCCCTTCGCGTCGAGGTTCAGGGCACGCGGCGTCTTCTCCAGCGGGATGCTGCCCGTCTGTTTCTTCTCCGCGATGCTCAGGATGGCAAGCGCCGTTGCGCCCGGTTGCTGCGCCGCCACGTACGCGGTCGTACCGTCCGGCGAGATGGCGAGGTTGTGCGGCTGCGGGACGGCGACCTGCCCGGTAACGGTGTTCGTCGCGGTATCAATCAGCATCACCCGATTCGTACCGAATCCCGCGACGAGCAGCGTCTTGCCGTCCGGCGTGATTGCCAGCCCATGCGGTGCTTGCCCGACCTCGATATTCCCCGTGACCTTGTCCGTCGCCGTATCAATGATGCTGACGACGGTCGCGCCATCGCTGCTGATATAGATCGTCTTGCCGTCCGGCGTGAGCACCAGGCCGTGCGGCCCGGTCGGGATCGGAATCGTCGTGAGGACTTTGTTGGTCATGGTGTCGAAGACGGCGACGCTGTTGTCCTTAAAGAGGCCAATATACGCCTTCGGCATGTCTGGCGCGCCCGCCTGGGTCATCAGGGGAGGGGCGCTCGCGGCGGTTGTTGCCCCGATAGGTGCCGTTGCCGCCCGCGCGGTAGTCGCCGCCGGGACGTTGCTCGCCGGAGTTGTTGCGCCTGCCGCCGTCGTGGGCGTGGACGCATTGGTCGCCGCGCCACTGTTTCCGCAGGCCGCGAGCAACGCCGCCCCCGCACTCGCGGCTGCCCCAGCAAGAAACCCGCGCCGGGAAAGCCGCGCAACCATAACTGGCGATCTACCGTCTATCGCCGTTTGATGCTCCATCGTTCGTTCCCTTTCTCGGCCGCACGTCGCTCCTGTCCGCGCTCAATACACCGAGTTCGGGAGTTTGGATTGGATGCCTGATTACGACGTCAGCGAATGCCGCTGTGCAGGAAGCTGCTCATAAACTGGCGCTGAAAGATGACGAAGAGGCCGAGCAAGGGGGAGATGACAAGCAGCGTGCCGGCCATGACGAGCGCCCACTGCGCGCCCGATTCGCCCATCTGGGTGAGCGTATTCAGCCCGACCGTGACGGGTCGGCTGCTGTCGGAGTTCGTGACGATCAACGGCCAGAGGAAGTCGCTCCAGTGGAAACTGATGCTGACCAACGAAAAGGCGACGAGCGCGGCGCGGGCGCTCGGCAGATACACATGCCAGAGCGTCTGCCACCAGGCAGCGCCGTCGAGTACGGAGGCATCGTCCAGCTCGCGCGGCACCTGCTTGAATGTCTGCCGCAGGAAAAAGGTGCCGAAGGCGCTGGCAAAGAAAGGCAGCATGATCGCCAGTTTCGTGTCGAAGAGATGGAGCCGCCGGATCGTCGCGTAGTTCGGCACGATCAGCGCGTTCGTCGGCACGAGAATCTGCATGAGAATGAGGACGAAGAGCACATCTCGCCCCGGAAAGGTGAGTCGCGCGAAGGCGAAACCCGCCAGGCTAATCGTCACCAGTTGCACGGCGAGCACACCGAGCACGATCACGAACGTGTTGAGAAAATACTGCCCGAACGGGATACGCTCCCACGCATCGGCGAAGTTCCGCACCGTCAGGCCGTCGCCCCACCACGGCGAGCCGGTCGCCACCGAGACGTCCGCCGGGCGGAGGGCGACGGCGATGCTCCACAGAAGCGGGAGCGCCCAGGTAATGCCGAGAAGCGCGAGCAGGAACGTGCCGATCGTGCCACCGATCCGCCGCCTGCCGCGCGATCCGCCGACCGTCCGTGGCCGCGTCTCCTTTCCGGCGCTGAGCACGTCGAGGATGGCGTCAGGTGCCGGTACGGTCGGAATCGTCTGTGGAGTCTGCGCGTTTTGCATCGGTCGTCCCTCACCCCCGGCCCCTCTCCATCGCTCATCGGCTACGGCCTCCTGAAAGTCCGTTTGGCGATGGAGAGGGGAGCAATTCGTTTCTTCTCAATCCTCAGTCCTCAGCCCTTCGTTCAGAGATGGCGAAGTTCGCGACGGTAAAGATGAGCAACAAGAGGACAAGGACGACGGTTGCGGCATTCGCCAGGCCGAGGTTGCGGAAGCGGAAGGCCGTCTCATAGATGTAGAAGAGCATCAGGTTCGACGCGTTGCTCGGCCCGCCCTGCGTCATGATATAGATTTGGTCCACCATCTGGATCGAGCCGACCGCCGCGATGGTGGAGACAAAGAGCGTCGTTGGCCGCAGGAGCGGAATGGTGAGATACCAGACCCGTTGGAAGCGGGACGCGCCATCCAGTTCCGCCGCCTCGAAGATCTCGTCCGGCAGGTTCTGCAAGCCCGCGAGGTAGAAGAGCATGAAGTAGCCGGTCTGCTTCCAGACCGCCATAGCCATCAGGGCGGGCAGGACGAATTGCGTATCCCCCAGCCAGTTCGGCGCGCCAAGTCCGACCGCACGTAACCCCTGATTGATCAGCCCGAAGTTCGGGGTATAGAGAAAGAGCCAGATCGCCGCCGCGCTGACCATCGGCAGGACGGTCGGGTAGAAAAAGGCGCTGCGGAGAATACCGATCCCCTTCAGTTTCCGGTTCAGAAAGAGCGCGAACATGAGCGCGAGGATGATGCTCGCGGGAACCGTGCCGACGATGAAGAGAATCGTATTGCGGAGCACCTCGTGGAAGGTGTCATCCGTTGCGAGGTCCCGGTAGTTGCCCAGCCCGATCCAGCGCGGCACGCGCACCGCCTGATTCTGCTTAAAGAGGCTGCGGTACGCGGTCGCGAGCATCGGATAGAGGGTGAACGCCGCTACCCCCAGCGCGGTGGGGAAGATCAGGAGCCAGGGCAGCAACGGCGACTGACGTTTCATGGTTCAGTTGTCAGTAGCCGGTAATCAGTAGTCAGAAAGAGAGAGGCGCAGCGTGTCCGTTCCCATCTGACTACCGACTACTGACTACCGGCTACTCCTCTCTTACCGGAACTGCTTGAGGATATTGTCCGCGTTCTTC
>JAICJW010000530.1 GCA_025928215.1 Chloroflexia bacterium
CCGAGTACGACGCCCGCGCCGCGCTGTGCTCCCGCCGCACTCTGGTACGTTCATGGCCGTGCGTCTCCTCAGATTGCCGGTATGTGTGGCAAGAATCGTACTACACGCGGGCATCCAAGAGAAAATGGGGTAGAGGCGGAAGGCCGCCACCACTGAGAAAACCAGACCCCCGTTCATCTGCCAGTCGCGTATCAGTGGACGAACGTACGCAAAATCGGTACGATGGTAGGGACAGTTCGGAGTTTGGAGTTCGGAGAAAGGTCATCGAACCTCGAACGCCGAACGCCGATCCTCCCAAGGAGCGACGATTGATGGGTAACACGGACGGGACGGCGACGCGGGCAATTCATCCCTTCCTCGCACGGGTGCAGGACACGGCGCGCGGGCCGCTCCTCTTCGATGGCGCGATGGGCACGCTGCTGCACATGCGCGGCGATGAGCCGATGGATGGCTGCTTCGTCGCGCTCAATAAATCCCGCCCGGACCTCGTCTCCTCGCTCCATCGTGAGTACATCGCGGCGGGCGCGGAAGCGATCAAGACGAATACCTTTGCGGGCAACCGCTTCCAGCTGGAATTGCACGGCTGGGGCGACGAGGTGCGCGACCTCAATAAGCGGGCGACGAAACTCGCCCGTGATGCCCGCGAGATCAGCGGGCAGGCGGTCTGGATCGCCGGGAGCGTCGGCCCGACCGGGCGGCTCCTTGCCCCGATCGGCACGAGCACCGTCAAAGATATTCGCACCGCCTTCCGCGAGCAGATCGAAGTGCTCGTTGAGGGTGGCGTGGATGTGCTGCTTCTGGAGACGTTCTCCTCGCTCGCGGAGATCCGGGAGGCAATCGCGGCGGCGCGCGCGGTCTCCGATTTACCGATTATCGCCTCGATGACCTATGCGGACGATGACCGTACCCCCGTCGGCCACGCGCCGCGCGATGTGGCGCGCGAACTGACGCGCCTCGGCGTGGACATGATCGGCGCGAACTGCTCGGTCGGGCCGCAGAACGTCACGCGCGTCGCCCTCACCCTCCGGCAGGCGACGCATCTGCCGATCAGCGCGATGCCGAACGCGGGCTGGCCTGCCAATCTCCATGGACGCATCGTCTATGCCTCCTCGCCCACCTATCTCGCGGCGCACGCGCGGCAGGCAGCAGAGGCGGGCGTCCGCATCCTCGGCGGTTGCTGCGGCACGGAACCGGCACACATTGCCGCGATGCGCCAGTCGCTCGATGCCCTGCTCGCGCTCGATCCGCAGGTCGCGAAGCATCCGAACGGCGCCGCTGTCTCGATCACGATGCTCCCGGCAGCGGAACCGGATGCCGGTCAGGGCGAGCCGGAACAGGGCAGCGAGTTCGGTCGCAAACTGGCGCGGGGGGAGTTCGTCGCGACGGTCGAGGTCGCCCCGCCGCGCGGTCTCAATCCGGCGAAGGTGCTCGCCGGGGCGCTCCTCCTCAAGGAGGCCGGGGTGGATGCCGTGGATGTCACGGACAGCGCCCGCGCCCGCCTCTCGATGAGTCCGATTGCCACCTGCGCGCTCATCCAGCAGCAGGTCGGCATCGAGACGATCATCCATCTGACGACGCGTGACCGCTCCCTGATGGGCCTTCAGGCGGACTTGATGGGCGCGCACGCCCTCGGCCTGCGCAATGTCCTCGCCCTCACCGGCGATCCGCCCTCGCTGGGGAATTACCCGAACTCCACGGCGGTCTACGATGTGGACTCTGTCGGCCTGATCGGCATTCTCCAGCGGATGAACGAGGGTGTGGACATCGGCGGCAACCCGATTGGCGCACCGGCAGGCTTCACCATCGCCTGCGGCATTGACCCCACGCGGGACGATCTGCATGAGGAGGCATGCCGGTTGAAGCGGAAGATCGAGGCGGGCGCGCACTTCGTGATGGCGCAGCCGATCTTCGACCTGGACCGCTGGCGGCGCTTCCTCGACCTCTACGGCACGATCGAGATTCCCGTCCTGCTCGGCGTGCTGCCCTTGCAGAACACGCGGCACGCGGAATTTTTGCATAACGAGGTGCCCGGTATCGTCCTGACCGACCGCATCCGGCAGCGCATGGCGGACGCCGGTAACGATGGCCGCCACGTCGGCATCGCCCTCGCGCAGGAGTTGATCCGCGAGGCGAGAGATCTCGTGCAGGGCATCTACATGATGCCCTCCTTCGGCCGCTACGAACAAGCCGCCGCCGTCCTCTCCGCCATCCGCGAGCCAGTAACCGGGGATTGAACCGAAACTGCTTGAACCGCAGAGACGCAGAGCGCGCAGAGAGGGAAGAGAAAAAGAAGATTGGCAGAGACGGGCTATTGATGTATATGCACTTTTTCTGCTTGTGCTCTCTTCATTCCTCTTTCACTTCTCTGTGTTTCTCTGCGCCCGCTGCGTCTCTGCGGTTCA
>JAICJW010000174.1 GCA_025928215.1 Chloroflexia bacterium
GAGATGGAGGAGATCATAGATGAGGATATTCGTGAGGTTGGAGATCGGCAGGAAGAGCGACGCCGTGTTGGCGACGAAGGCGCAGGCGAAGAGATAGGGGAGCGGTTCGATCCCCAGTCGTTCGGTGAGCGCGTAGACAATCGGCGTCACGACGATGATCGTCACATCGAGCGAGAGGAAGGCGGTGACGAGCGTGCCGAGCAGAAAGACATTGAGGAGGAGCAGGCGGCCGTCCCCACGCGAGAGGCGAGCGGCCCGTACCGCGAGCGCATCGAAGACGCCCGCATGCTCGACGACACCCGTGACGAGCATCATCCCGAGCAGAAAAAGCAGAACATTCGCGGTCTCCGCGAGGATATGCGCGAAATCTCCCGGCGTCACGAGGCGCAGCGCGAGCATCGCCATCGCCCCGATGCATGCTGCGGTCGCTTCGTTCATCCCCCGCGGGCGCAGGAAGATCAGCGCCAAGGTGAGCAGGAAAACTGCCGCGCTCAGCGGAAGACTCATGCGTGCGCTACCATCGTACCGACCCGTCCGACCGTCGCGATCCCTGATTTATCCATGGGAATCACCCGGAGGCCGAGAGCGCGTATGGCAGCGTCCTTTCATCGTGGGGTCACCGACAATCAAGCAACCGCACGGCGCATCGCGATTATTCCGCACGCTGACCGGAAATACAAACCGCATGGTATCCGGCACCTGATGCTACGGGTATGCATCTTGCTCACTGATAGGAACGAACGGGCTATGCGGTAATTGCATGGCAGAGGAGAGGACGAAAGGAGCGTAGCGTAATGCGTATGAATCTCGGCGCGAAAGTCGTCACGTCGGATGGCACGGATATTGGCAAAATTGACCGGCTCGTCGTGGACCCCCGATCGGACCGCATGCAGGAGTTTGTTGTTCGCAAGGGGTTCTTCGTCGAGCACGATATTATCCTTCCGATTGGCGAAGTCGAGGATCGCCCCGGCAACGATGATGACAATACGGTTCACCTGCGGATGACCGCGGATCAGGTCAAGCAATTGCCGGAGTTCGTCGAGACCTCCTATATGGCAGCGCCGGACGGCATGTATCCCGGCCTTTTCGGCGACTCCATCGGGATGGCGGGGGCGACGGGTGGCGGGTTCCTCTGGCCCTCGCCGATCTACGAACCGGCCGCGCAAGGCTCGCTCGGACGTGCCGGTCTGCCTGCCGACGCTCCATTATCGGATAGCAGCGAATCGAACCCCGTTGCTCCCGGTCTGATGGGCGACCGCCTGCGGGAGTCGCGGCCCGGCAATGTCTTCCTCACCACCGGCACGGATGTAAAGACGCGCGGCGGCGATAAAGTCGGCACCGTGGATGAACTGGTCGTAGATCCCGAGCGGGGCAAAGTGACGGAGATCATCGTCAAGAAGGGGCTGTTTGGCGGCAAGGAGATCCGCATCCCGACCCAGTTCATTGATGAGATTGACGATGATGCGGTCTATGTGGACCTCGACAAGGAGCGGCTCGAACGGTTCACCACCGCGCGATAACCGGACATGATGGCGCTCCAGAGAGAACGAATCGCTCGTTCTCTCTGGCGAATTTTCCTTCCCTGCATCTGCCAATCAGTAGGAGGCGAGATGCGAATGCTACGGTAGGCAAAGTTGACAGCCGTTCCCCCGTTTGCTTATGGTGCCAGACGGGTGGCAGTCGCATCATCCAGGGCGATTGGGTGCGCATGGTTTTCTCAGGCCGAATCGTGTATCGCTCCGGGATACGCGGATGAGGAGGGACAGATGTTTCGAGAACGACGGCGGAGAGTTTGGTTCGTTACCGTCACCGCGCTGGTACTCACCCTGGCGATGATGATTCCCTTTGTGGCGCAGGGGGCGGATCAGTTCGCGAGCCCGGCATTTCAGCAGCAATGGAATACGGTGGAAGCGGTGATCCCGAACTTCTGGGGGCCGCTCGCGAACGCGCGGAATGGGCAAACGGAACCATACGCCGAGGGCACGGTGAACGGTCAGCCCGGCAACCGGCTCGTGCAGTACTTCGATAAGGCGCGCATGGAGCAGACAAACGCTGACCGCCCCGTGACCAATGGTCTGCTCACCGTTGAGTTGAAGAGCGGGCAGTTGCAAATTGGCGATGCGAGCTTCCAGCCGCGCAACCCGGCTTTGATCGGCATCGCGGGCGATCAGGATGTGCCGGGGCCAACCTACGCCTCCCTCGCGCAGTTGCAAGAAAAATTGCCGCAGCAGTCGGGTGGCGTCAATCTCGGCTATGATGTGCCCACGCAGAAATTTGTCCCGATCACCGCGTCCACCGATCCGGCGATGCAGTTTGTCACCTATCAGGGCGATCCCGGCGGGCGGTTCGGGCAGAATATCCCCCAGGCGTTCTGGAATTTTCTGCAAACGATTCCCGGCGGCTGGTTGACCACGATGGGCTACCCGATCAGCCCCGCCTTCGCGACGAATGTCCGCGTGAATAATGTGGATGGCACGCTCGTCTTTGTGCAGGCGTTCGAGCGACGCGTGCTGACGTATACGCCGTCGAACCCGCAGGCGTTCCGCGTCGAATTCGGCAACATTGGCCGCCACTATTACACATGGCGGTATGAGCAGCCGACCGTAACCGTGGTTCCCTCCGCAACGCCAACCGGTACGACAACGCCGACCGGTACAACGACAACGACCGTCACGACGACGACCACGGCAACCGGAACGACGACCGCTACCGGTACAACAACGGCCACAGGAACGACCACGGCTACTGGAACGTCTACCGCGACGGGAACGATGACGCCGAGCGCTACCCCTTAATCAGCCAGATGTAAGAGCGGCACATTGCGACGACGCAATGTGCCGCTCTTACGTGGCATTGCGGCTTTGCCTCCGGCTATGCTATACTCAGGACTAACTGATAGACGAGCGTGCTGTACGGTGCGCCGACGTGCGAGGGGAGCAACGCCGATGGCTTTGCAAAAGCCGAAGAAGACCGAAATTATCGTAGATTACGCGACGAAAGAAGGGGACACGGGTTCCCCCGAAGTGCAGATTGCGCTCCTCACCGAACGGATCAACCAGTTGATCGAGCATCTCAAACTGCACGATCATGATCATCACTCGCGGCGCGGGCTGTTGAAGCTCGTCGGGCGCCGCCGCCGTTTGCTCGCGTATCTCAACAGCAAAGATTCCGAGCGCTATCGTGCGGTCATCGCGCGGCTCGGGCTGCGCCGGTAATCCGGGCGGGGGCAGAATCGGTTTGATGCCAGCCAAAAACTGTCGGTTGTGGGTGTGTGGAACGAGTCTCAATGCGGCTCAGGGGAATGATGCCCCTGAGCCGTTTGTTTTAAATCGTGAGGAGGTGCGCATGACGTAACCGACGACAGCCGCCTGAGGGGCCTTGGGTATTGGAGGATGGATGTGCGCGCCCGGCATGATCGCATCCATCCTCCAGTCCCTGAGTCTTCTCGGCCTCCCGATGGCGTGGGATGCTTCAATCCCACCAAGACTCATTCGTACAGGCGCATTAGCGCCGGAGAGAAGTAACAGGAATGGCATATCCAACAGTACATACCGTATCCGCCGACATCGGCGGGCGTACACTCACGCTTCAGACCGGGAAACTGGCGGAACAGGCGATGGGCGCCTGCACCGTTCAGTACGGCGACACGGTGATCCTCGCGACCGCTGTCGGGGAGAAGGAAGCGCGCGAAGGGCTTGATTTCTTCCCGCTCACGATTGAATACGAAGAGCGGATGTACGCCGCGGGGAAAATCCCCGGCGGCTTCATCAAGCGCGAAGGCCGCCCGACGGAAGCGGCGACGCTCGCTGCCCGCCTGACCGACCGCCCGATCCGCCCCTTGTTCCCGAAGGGATACCGCTCCGAGGTGCAGGTGATCGTCACCGTCCTCAGCGCGGATCAGGAGAATGATCCGGACATCCTCTCGATCATCGGTGCATCCACGGCGCTCATGCTCTCCGGCATCCCGTTCCAGGGGCCGGTCGCTGCGTCGCGCGTGGGCTACATTGACGGCAAGCTGATCGTCAATCCGACCAATCAGCAACTCACGGACAGCCGGATGGATGTCGTCGTCGCGGGTACGAAAGCGGCGGTGATGATGGTCGAGGGCACCATCGGTATCCTCCCGGAGGAGACGGTGCTGCAAGCCGTTCAACTGGCGCACGAGTCCTTCCAGCCGATCCTTGACTTGCAGATGCAACTCGTCGAAAAGGCGGGTAAGCCGCGCTGGGAGTTCGCATCGCCCGATAAGAATGCCGCCGCCGCCGATGCCGTCGGCGCCTTCCTCGGCACGCGGCTGCACGACGCGATCTACCAGGCGGACAAGACGCAGCGACAGGCCGCGATCCATTCCTTGCGTGATGAGGTGCGCGATCACTTCTCGACGCAGGAAGAGGGCGCGGCGGTCAATGTCCGCGCCGCGATGAGCGCCTTCGAGGACCTCGAAGCGGAGATGGTGCGCGCGGCGATCCTCACGGATGGCGAGCGCCCCGATGGGCGCGCCTTGACCGAAGTCCGCCCGATCTGGTGTGAAGTCGGCGTCCTGCCGCGCACGCACGGCAGTTCGATCTTCACGCGCGGCCAGACGCAGATCCTCAACGTCCTCACGCTCGGCTCGACGAGTGAAGAGCAGAGACTCGACGGTATCGGCACCGATGAGGTGAAGCGGTACATCCATCAGTATAACTTCCCGCCCTATTCGACGGGCGAAGTGAAGCGGATGCGCGGGCCGGGTCGGCGTGAGATCGGCCACGGCGCGCTGGCGGAGCGGGCGCTGCTCGCCGTGCTCCCCACCAAAGAGGCATGGCCATACACGATGCGTCTCGTCTCGGAGGCGGTCTCGTCCAACGGTAGCACCTCGATGGGCAGCGTCTGCGCGAGCACGCTCTCGCTGATGGATGCGGGCGTGCCGATCGCCGCCCCCGTCGCCGGTGTGGCGATGGGCTTGATTACCGGCGAGAACGGCAAATATCAGGTGCTGACGGACATTCAGGGCATCGAGGATCACCTCGGCGACATGGACTTCAAGGTCGCGGGAACCGCCGAGGGCGTGACGGCGATCCAGATGGACATTAAGGTGCAGGGGATTACCTTCGACATCATGCGGCAGGCGCTCGCGCAGGCACATGAAGGCCGGATGCACATTCTCGGCAAGATGCTGGAAGTGCTGCCCGCGCCGCGCGGTGAGATGTCCCAATACGCACCGAGCGTGATCAGCATTCGTATTGATCCTTCTAAAATCGGCATGGTGATCGGCCCCGGCGGCAAGAATATCCGCGCCCTCACCGAGCAGACGAACACCAAGATTGACATCGAGGACGACGGCTCGGTCTTCATCTCCTCCGTGGATCAGGCGGGCGCGCAACAGGCGAAAGAGATGATCGAGCGGATGACGGCGGAGGCGAAGATCGGCGAGATCTACCTCGGGAAGGTCGTGCGGATCATGCCGTTCGGCGCGTTCGTCGAACTCTTCCCCGGCAAGGACGGCCTCGTGCATATCTCTGAACTGGAGACGCATCGCGTCGAGCGCGTCGAGGACATCGTTAATCTCGGTGACGAGATCAACGTGATGGTGACGGACATTGATCCGCAGGGGAAGATCAGCCTCTCCCGCAAGGCGGTACTCACCGGCGAGATGCCGCCGCCGAAAGCGGCGCGCATGGACCGTGGCCCCCGCCCAGGCGGCTTCGATCGTGGCCCGCGCCCGAATGGTGGCGGCTACGACCGTGGCCCCCGCCGCGATGGCGGTGAGAACCACTAATCCCCCTTACCTCAGGCAGACGCGCTGCGGCCCCTCCCGATACTGGGAGGGGCCGCTTCGTTTCACCCCACTTGACACACTTTTCATTGCCCGCGTATGATCAACGCATGTACAGGTGTTACATTGCAACAGGCGTTCGATAATGAGGTGGTATGGCGGAACAAGGCTGGGTATTGCTCGTCTATCGCGTACCGACGGAGCCGGCCAGCAAGCGGGTTGCGGTCTGGCGGGATTTGAAGCGGATCGGTGCGCTCTATCTCCAGCAGTGTGTCTGCGTTCTGCCCGATCTGCCCGCCGTGCGCGACGATCTGGAACGGGTGACGACGAAGATACCGGAGATGGAGGGCGAGTACACACTCTTCGATGTGCCGCGCCTCGCGGACGCCGATGCGGCGAAAATCATCGCGGCGTTCCGGTTGCTGCGTGACAAGGAATACGCGGAGATCATCGAGGAATGCGAGACGAAGTTCGTTAAGGAGATCGAGTTCGAGCATTTCCGTCAGAACTACACCTTCGAGGAGGCGGAGGAGATCGGGCAGGACCTCGAGAAAATCCGGCGGTGGTATGCGCGAATCGTCGAGCGGGACTGGTTCGGCGCGGCGCGGCGCGAGGACGTCGCTGTCTGGATCGAGAAGTGTCAGGAACTGCTCAATGCGTTCGAGCAGGATGTTTACCGGCATAGCAGCGATGACGCGCCCGACGCCGCGCCGCCCGCGATCCGGGATGTCATGGGGTTGCCGGTCATCGGGCCAGTCACGCCGCTTAAAATGAAGCGTTCGGACAAGGACAAAGAAAAGGAGAAGGAGATGGACGCATGAATACGAGTGCGGTCTTTCTAGTCCTCGCGGCCTTTCTCGCCTCGACAGTGGAGATGGTCGAGGCATTGACCATTGTTCTCGCCGTCGGCGTGACGCGCGGCTGGCGATCCACCCTGATTGGTGTGGGGGTTGCGACCGTGGCCCTCGCGGCGGTCGTTGCCGTGCTCGGCCCCGCGTTAGTATTGATCCCGATCGCCTGGCTCCGGCTCGTTGTCGGCGCACTCCTCCTCATTTTCGGCCTCCAATGGCTGCGGAAGGCGATCATGCGGGCGAGCGGCTACAAGGCGCTGCACGATGAGGAAGCGACCTATCGCGAGGAACTCGCGGCGGCGCGAGAGGCCGGCACAGTCGTCCGCGCGGGGATGGACTGGTATTCGTTCACGCTCTCATTCAAGGGCGTCTTCCTCGAAGGGCTGGAAGTTGCCTTTATCGTCCTGACCTTTGGGGCCACACACGGACGGGGTGGCATCCCCCTCGCGGCAGCCGGAGCGGCGGCGGCGCTGATCATCGTCGGCGGCGTTGGCCTTGCCGTGCATGCACCGCTCAGCCGCGTGCCGGAGAACACGATGAAGTTCGCCGTCGGGATCATGCTGACAACCTTCGGTATCTTCTGGGGCGTCGAAGGGGCGCGCGGTGCGGGGCGCGCAAAGGATGTGAACGTTGACTGGCCCGGTCATGAAGGCGCGATCCTCGCGGTTCTTGCCTTTATCATCCTCGTCTCGTTCGGGTTGGTGGCGCTCTTGAAGCAGCAACATGCGCGGACGGTCGCGGCGACGCCTGCCGTGCGCGGTGCGGGGGATTAGACGATGAAGTATATTGTCGGATTTTTCCAGTTCTGGTACGACTTTATCGTCGGTGACGATTGGACAATTGCCGCCGGTGTCGTGATCGCCCTTGTCCTCACCGCGCTCCTGGCGCGCACCAGCGTCGCCGCATGGTGGCTACTGCCCGTCGCGGTCGCCCTCGGCCTGACGGTCTCATTGTGGCGCGTGGCGCGGACGAAGTAGGTCGGGAAGGAGCCGGTAGCCAGTAGTCAGAAGAAAGATGCCCCGGACCGCTGTGCGATCCGGGGCATCATCTCACCGGGAAACACCACCAGCGGTGCCCAGTCTGACTACCGACTACTGACTACTGGCTACTGGCTACGCGTGCCGTTACTCCCGCACGATGTCCGCGAGGCGATAGATGCCGAGCGCGACGATGACAAGCGAGAAAACGAGCCGCACCGAGTCCGCGACGCCTGAATAGATGCTCGCCGCAAGGACGATCACCGCAATGCACAGGAGGGTGTTAATCCAGATAAGTCGCATCCCCGACTCCTCCGTTTACGTCCGCGAGCACAGCGGCGTGCCCGGCGCTATTGTAACGCGTCTCCCGTGTTGTTGGATACGCCCCTCCGCGAAGGCGCGAATGACCGCCGGATAGAGCGCGCACTCGGCGGCAAACACGCGTGCGCCGAGGGTTTCCGGCGTGTCATCATCCCGCACCGGCACGCATTGCTGCGCGACGATTGGCCCCGCGTCGTAGGCATCGTCGCAGATATGCACGGTGCAACCGGAGACCTTGCAACCATGCGCGAGCACCGCCGCATGGACATGCTGCCCGTACATCCCCTTGCCGCCGAAGGCAGGCAGGAGCGACGGGTGAATATTGAGCACGCGCCCCTCCCATCCCGCCGGCACGAGAAGTTTGTGCAGGAAACCCGCATGGACGATCAGCCGAACGTCATACGCCGCCAACATCTCCCAGACGGCAGCGCTGAATGCTCCCGTGTCGGCGAAGTCGCGTCGTGGGATGACGTGATGCGGAATACCGGCATCGGCGGCGATGCTCAGGCCGCGAATGCCGGGCTTGCTGCCGATCACGCAGCGCACCGTAACGGGCAGATCGCCGCGTTCCGTAGCCGTGAGGAGATTGGCAAGCGTCCGGCCCTGCCCGGAAAGCAGGACCGCGATGGGAAAGTCACCAGAAAATGCCGCCTCGGGCAGTCGTTCACTCATGCAGGGAGGATACCCGGCCCGCGCCCTTCCGGCAAGCCTGCCGCTATCGGGAAATTGTCTCACAGCCTGTAGCAGGTCAGTCTGACTATCTCATCGAGGTGAAGCGGACGAATTAGGTCGAGTACAAGGTCCTGAAAATCGAGCCCGAGCAAATATTTTTAGCTTCAAATAGCCTCAATGAGTGTGCGTGGATTCTACGTTTGGTTTAGAACTTGGTACAATGGGTTTATGAAAAGAGAACCTATCGTATATATAATCTGTGGATTTATCGGTGCAGGTAAAACGACTTTTGCAAAGGAGCTGGAGAAAAAGACAGGTGCAGTGAGAATCACAAAAGATGAGTGGTCAATCTCATTAATTGGAAACGATCCTACAATCGCTGGATATGATGAATGGGATGCGAAAATCATCGAATTA
>JAICJW010000092.1 GCA_025928215.1 Chloroflexia bacterium
CGAGCAGACGCTGAACCAGTTGCTCGTCGAGATGGACGGCTTCGATCCCAAGCAGGAGGTCGTCGTCCTCGCCTCCACGAACCGGCCCGACGTGCTCGACCCCGCGCTCTTGCGGCCGGGTCGTTTTGATCGTCAGGTGACGGTCGGGCTGCCGGATCGCAAGGGGCGTGAGGCGATCCTGAAGATCCATTCCCGCGGCCTGCCGCTCGCGCCGGATGTCAACCTCAACCGCGTCGCGCAATCCACCCCCGGTTTCGCGGGCGCGGACCTGGCAAACCTCGTCAATGAGGCTGCCTTGCACGCCGCGCGCAACAATCGTCAGCAAATCTTCGCGCGCGATTTCTCTGAGGCGCTCGACAAGATCATTCTCGGCACGGCGCGCGGGTTGATCCTGACGGAACATGACAAGAAAGTCGTGGCCTTCCACGAGGCGGGGCATGCGGTGGCGGCCTATTACTCGCCGAGTACCGACCCGCTGACGAAGGTCTCCATCGTGCCGCGGGGCCGCGCGCTCGGTGTGACGATTCAAAGCCCGGAAGAAGATCGCTTCAACTATCCGCGGGCTTATCTCCTCAGTCGCCTCGTCGTCATGTTTGGTGGCCGTGCGGCGGAGGAGATCGTGATTGATGAGATCACCACCGGCGCGGAGAGTGACCTGAAAGAAGCGACCTCACTGGCACGGCGGATGGTCGGCCTCTGGGGGATGAGCGAGGAAGTCGGCTCGCTCTACCTTGGCACCGGCGAGCAAGATGTCTTCCTCGGCCGCGAACTGACGCGTGATCGGGATTACAGCGAAGACACGATTTCGGCGGCGGATCGCGCGGTGCGCGAGTTGCTGGAACGCTCCCATCACCGTGCGACGCAACTGCTCACCGAGCATCGCGTCGCTCTCGACTCACTCGCCCAGCGTTTGCTCGACGATGAAACGCTCGATCAGGAGCAGGTCTTCCAAATCTTTGAGGCGGCGGATGGTGGCATGCCGCGCCACGGCCTCTCTGACGATCCTGGTGAGCGGCCTGCGCCGGTTCCCGAACCGGCATTGTCCGGCGGTCTGCGGCCTGACGCCGACGGCGCGACGGCGTCGGAGACGCCCCTGACGACGGACTGAAGGACGAAGATACATCCAGCGGGAGCGATCATCGCTCCCGCTGGATGTACGTACATTTTGCCAGGAATGATTGACGCGCGATGATGCGCGCCGTATGATGGAATCTATCAGGTGCGGAGACGGCGAATACGCGGCGGTGATTGACGATGGATCTGTTTTACCCATTTCGCGATGCATCATTGATCCGAGAGCCGCAGCGCGACGCCAACAAACCACCGCAGGGAGCATAAAGCCCTGCGGTGGTTTGTTTTTGTGGAGACGGGGCGCAGCGCCCCACGGTATTCGGGAAGCGGCTTGGGAGCGAGCCGCGTCAAGGCAGGAGGCGGTCAGATGCATTCCAGCATGATCGGAAAACTCGAAAAGGCCCGGCGCTATGCGGACGAACCGTGGCGCGCGTCGCTCCAAACGCTCTCGGTCGCATTCAAGGGTGATAATGGTGTCCATACCGTCAGCGCCGAAAACGGCGAGTGGCATTGCACATGCGATTTCCATGCGAAGAATAGCACCTGCGCGCATGTGATGGCCGTGCAGCATCTGGTGGATCGCACCTTCAGCGGTGCGACCGTGGATCACGCGGCGCACCTCCTCCGCTCGCAATAGTATCGAGCAAAAATGCGGTGTCAGGACGGGCGGCTCCAAGCGGAGTCGCCCCTTGCAATTGCAAAAGAGTGTAGTGGGGGCGGGCTTCAGACCGCCATCACCTTTCATTATCTGAGCTTCTGCGATTATCGGTTTGACTAATTGAGGCTGAATGTCGCCTTCGTGGCTCGGACGGCGATCACTGCGACGCTTTGATTCGGCAGCAGCTCGCCCCGGTCGAAGCGGCCACGCCGGGATGCACTGGGGCGGATGCGGACAATCGGCGGCCGGTTCACCAACGACGCCGTGTGCGTGCCGCTGACGATGGCGAGATTGATACAGGCAGCCGTCAGGTAGGCGAGCAATCGCTGGCGCACGCGGTCTTCTTTCGCACCGTTAGAGGCGTTCAAAACGCACGATTTTCAAGGCAAAGACAACCGCACCACCGACCGGCACTTCCATCACGTCAGATGGGTACCACGCGTGAATATCGAGCATATCGGGCGGCACGACTTCCATCCGCTCGCGGCAGTGCTCCATAATCATCCGCTTGACGCGCGAGACTTGCCAATCCTCGACACCGACGAGAAGCGTCGTGCTGCCCATCCGGAGGAAGCCGCCGGTGCTGCCGACGCGCGTGAGGCGGAAGTTCGCCTGCGTGAGCGCGTCGGTGATCGCATTCGCGTCATAATCCTGGACGACCGCCACGATGAGGCGAGTCGGCACATTGCGCTCCGTAGCGGGCGGTATATATGTCGTCACGGGTGGCGCGGTCACGGGCACTATCCTTCCACAGTTCAGCCATATCGTATTGAGCGTTTATACCACGTTGTCGGCCCGTGGTACACTCATCAACCGGAATGGCGAGGTTCTCGGGATGCCAACACCACGATCACCGAAGAATCAGGGACCGCGTACACTGCTGTTGCTCGTCGTCGCTCGTGCCGATCCATCGCGCGTGGAAATCGCGGGCGTGGACACGGCGACGAACGGCTGGATTCGTGCGGTGGACACGACGGGGGAGCGCGCATTCGCGCCGGACCGGATCGTGCTCCCCGATGGCACGCATCTTCAGAGCCTCGATACGGTGCGCGTCGCGGGCGTCACGCCGACGCCCCGGATGCCGTTCGTCGAGGCGGCGGTCCTCGATTGCGGCGCGGACCCTCTCCGCGTCGCTCATATCGAGGAGCGTGCGCGTAGCCGGACGCTGGCGGAACATGCCGCGCCGCACCTCGACACGGTGTTGCCGACCGGCAAGCGCGTTCTGACCGCGAAGGATTTTCAGCCAGGCGGGCGGCAACGTTCGATCGCGATGATTCGCCCCGACCAACTCCAACACCTCCACTTCTCCTATGAAGGCGAAGATGTCCGCGTTGGTGTCTCATTCCGACATCGCGGCCAGGCGTACGGCGGCCCGACCGGGTTACCCTGCGCGGATATCAAACTGCGCGCGTACGCGCGCGATGCCTTGCGCAAGGCAGGTTCGCTGACGATCATGCTGGACGGTCGGGCGTGTTACAGCCGCTTCGCCTCTCCCCGCATCTATCTGACGATTGGCCTGGTCGCGGGGGACGAAGAGACGTTCTGGCCGCAGGTACTCGGTTTTCATCCGATTCACGAGTATCGCGCGCCGATAGACTACGAGCGCTTGTAAGTCTCCGGCACGAACGTTGTCAGCGAGCCATCGAACGGGAAGATGCGCGCGGCATGCGCGGCGATCAGCGCGGCAAGTTCGGCGCGGGCACGTTCGACGATCTCCGCCGGATAGCCGTATTCGCGTTGGTGGGAAAGAAACTCATCCTCGTCATCAACGCGGTAGGTGCCGTCTTCGTAGGCGATCAAATCGAGATCGAGGTCCACATAGGAGAGGACGTCATCTATGAATGTGCAGGGCATCGAGACATCGCAGTACCAGAACTTGAACGCCCCTTTGGATTCATAGACGGCGGCGATATTGTTCCATCGTTCGGTGCTGCACCAGGTGACCGATTGCGTCGGGAGATAAAATCCGCCACCTCGTAAGTGATCGGTGATCGCGAGACCGGGGGGATTATAGAGAATCAATTCGTCCCCCGTCTCTCGAAGTAGCCGCTTCTGATAGGAATAATAGCGCACGTTCGGATACTTCATCTTCTCGATGCGGATGCGGCGATATTTCATCAAGGTTGACAGCATTGGCGTCTCGCTCTCTCATCGGGCTTCGTTCCGTATAGCGTACACGAAATCGGCGCGATGGTCGCCTCCACCCCAAGTCGGGGCATCCTACTCCCGGCCCCTTTCCCTTCGAGGGAAAGGGGAGCGAGCCTCTGAGCGCGTGTTCAAAGTTATTGTGCCGAAGAGCACGCATCTGTTGTGTCATCCTCGACGGCCTCTGTATAGTAGCGGTATCGACGTAGGGGTTCGGTATATCCCGACATATCCGCCAGGCGTAAGGAGGGCGAAAGATGCGCGTGCTGGTAATGGGGGCGGGGGCGCTGGGCAGCGCCGTCGGCGGGATGCTCGGCCTGCATGGGCACGACGTGACCTTCGTCGCGCGCGGTGCCCACCGCGCGGCCATGAGCGAGCGCGGTTTGGATATCCACAGAGGGAGCGGCGAGACAACCCTCCTCAGCCCCGTGGCGGTCGTCGGCACCCCTGACGCGGCCGATGGTCCCTTCGACCTCATCCTGTTCACGGTGAAAGGCTACGACACCGAGGCGGCCGCGCAGGCCCTGCGCCCCGCCGTCGGCCCGGACACGGCGGTGCTGCCGCTACTCAACGGGATCGAGACGACGGACCGCCTGCGCGACATCCTGGGCGAGGCGTCGCCGCTGGTCGGCGTCGCGCTGCTCACGGCGACCGTCGTCTCCCCCGGCGTGGTCGCCCAGGTGGGCACCCATGCCCACATCACGCTAGGCGAACCGGACGGCGCGTCCACACCGCGCGTCGAGGCGATCGCTGCCGCACTGGAGGGGGCCGGGATCGGGGCCACGGTGAGTTCCGAGCCGCGCGTCGCGCTCTGGCGCAAGTTCGTCGCGGTCGCCCCGATCGCCACCCTGATGAGCGCCTGCATGGCGCCGCTCGGGCCGCTGCGCGCGACGCCGGAGGGGTGGGCGCTGCTGCTGCGGCTGGTCGCCGAGGCGGTCGCGGTTGGCGAGGCGAGCGGAGTCGGCCTGCCCGCCGACACCGGAGCATGGGCGGAGGGGCTGTACCGGGGGTTCCCGGACGAGTACCGGCCGTCAATGCTTGTGGACTACGAGCGGGGCAACCGCGCGGAGTTGGAGCAGATCACCGGCGCGCTGGTGAGGGAGGGTCAGGCGCGCGGGGTGGCGACGCCCGCGTTCGACACCCTGTACGCGGTGTTGAAGGTGCGCACCGCCGCGCAGGGCGACGCGCCCCGAGACCGCTGATCGGCCGCGAACTGTCCGGGAACGATGGGCGGCGTACACTCGGTGCATGGGCGACAAGACCGGCGGGGTACGGCAAGGGGGGATGCGATGACGGCGGACGAGAACACGGCCATCGTGCTGCGCTATTTCCTGGGGACGCACAACGCGCCGCAGAATCTGGAGGTCATCGACGAGCTATGCAGCAGCGAGTACGGGGCGCGGATGAAGACCCATATCGCAGCGGAGCTGCGCGCCTTCCCGGACATGCACTTCACCGTCGAGGAGGTGGTGGCGGCGGATGAGAAAGTGGTCCTGCGGTGGAGTGCACGGGGGACGCACCGGGGCGAGCTCCCGTCGCGACTCGGCCCGCTCGCCCCCACCGGGAAGGCCGCGACCGCGACGTGCATCACGATCTATCATGTCGTGGAGGGCAAAATCGTGGGCGAGATGGGGATTATGGACACAATAGGCCTCTACCTGCAACTCGGCATCCTTTCCCCGCCCGAGCACGTTCCACGCTGATACCGCTCACCGTTGTGATTCCGTCCCCAGCCGGGAGGCACCCATGCCCTATGCAACGAACGATGGTGTGCGCATCTACTACGAACGCGAGGGTGACGGACCGCCGATCGTTCTCCATCATGGATTCTCGTTGTCGATCGCGGACTGGCGGGAGTGGGGGATCGTGGACGCGCTCCGGGGCGAGTACGAACTCGTCCTGATGGATCCGCGCGGGCACGGGGCGAGCGATAAGCCGCACGACCCCGCGACCTACGCAATGGCGACGCGGGTCGCGGACGTCGTCGCCGTCATGGACGGCGCGGGGATCGAGCGGGCGACCTTCTTCGGCTATTCGATGGGCGGGCACGTCGGCTACGCCGCCGCCGAGTACGCCCCGAGCCGGTTCCGCGCCTTCATCATCGGCGGGGCGCAACCCTCCCTCCCCGCCGTGGAGCATCTCATCCGAGGGGCGGAGGCGCTCCGGCGCGGCGGGATGGCGGGATACGTGGAGGCACTGGGACCGATCCCAGTGGAGATGCGCCGTCGCCTCCTGGCCAACGATGCCGAGGCGCTCGCCGCCTCCCGGATCGGGACGAGCCGCGCGCCGAGCTACGAGGATGCGGTGGCGCGGCTCCGCGTCCCGATGCTGGTGTTCGCGGGCGAGAATGATCAACCGATTCACGATCAGGCGCAGCGCGCCGCCAGCGGCAACCCCCACGTGCGGTTCGTCTCATTGCCCGGTTTTGGCCATGTCAACGTGGCGAGTGCTGCGGTCGTGCCGCACCTGCGGACATTCCTGGCGGAGGTATATGGCCCCGCGAGCACCCCGGCATGACCCGCTGTCTGGTACCAATGTAGCAGCGAATACTTTCAGGATAGGTCGCAGCTAGGCCTGGAGGGGCTTGCCGACACGAGTGACAATATCCGTGAGACGCATGTGACGCAGTCCACGCGGATGGGGACGATACCGGAGGAGGTGAGCGCGCCGCTAACGATGCTTGGTACGGCGAGCACACAAACACCGGGCGACCCATGAGGCAGGGTCTGTGCACCGTCCGGTCACATCGGTGACGGCAATCAGCGCCTTCAGCGGGGGTGTTCCGACGCGTGGGTACCGGTCGGGCCGCTCGGCGCGGGGGCCGTCGCGAGTACCTGCTTGATTCCCGGCAGATGCATCCCCGGGTGCGAGAGCAAGGGCCGCTCGATGAACGCCGCCGCCGTCTTGCCGGGGAACGGCCCGTAGGTCACCGTCCGCTCCAGATCGTCGTCGCTCAGGCGCTCGATGACATTCGCCGTCTTCTCCCCCTCCGCCCGCAATCGCGCGATCGTCGCCCCCCGGTCCGGGCACGGATCGGCTTCCCAGCGCGCTGCGTTGACCGCGTGCAGCTCCGCCATCGTGAAGGTGTGCGGCACCTCGTCCCATGCCAGCGGCTGTTCCTGCCCGGTGAGGCACGCCAGCATCGCCTTCGTCTCCACCCCGTAGCCCCAAGCGATATGGTCAAGCAGGAATGCGACGGTGCGCCCCTCGTGGGCGACCATCCGCCGCCAGTCCGTCTCGGAACACCCCTCGACGAAGCGGATTGTGCCTTCGTTCACTTCCCGGAACCGCGCTGCCAACTCGTGTGCCCGTCCACTCATTGCGCCCCCTTTCTCCCAACGCTCGGTGAAAAACAGTATACACAAATACGACGAGGCGAACCGAAAAAGCGTCAAAATAGATGAGCCGAAAGTGTATCTTCCCATCCTCTCACGAGACGTGTTGCGGCAGCAGTCACGCGACCCGCGCAAGCCGTCGCACGAGCAGTCGGATCATCGCCACCTCGGTTATCCTTTCGCCCGTCTGCACGTTCCGCTCGGAGTCAATGCGCAGGCGGCAGTGGCGCATCAGCCAGGCGAATCATGCCCAAAGGGCAACCCGGCCCCACCAACCACCGCCGCAGCTCAGCAATAGACGACGTGCCAGGGAGGGAAATCAGCAGGCATACCGCCCCGAGGGCACCCGCGCCATCGGCAGCCGGTATGCAGCAGGTACAAGATGGCATCGAAGACGCTGCGGAGTGAATAGCGCCGCCGACGCAGAGCCGTGGCGAGCGGCAAGCGGCGATGTTCCTACGACAAACGGATCACCCGGCCCGTGATCGCGGATTCATTCGCGGCGAGGACGAGGCGGTGCGTCTTCATCGCGTCGTCAAATGATTGTCGGACGCCGCGCATGTCGCCGGTCGTGATCGCATGGAAGAAGGCGCGAGAGAAATTGCGCTCTCCATCGCCGCTCTGGCCGGGGAACTCCTCGGCTCCTTCGGGCGTCGTCCACGTGCAACCGTTCCAGGCGAACTCCGCCTTGCCGTCCGCGGCGATAATTGCCAGGCCGGCACTGGGGGCAATTCCCGGCATGAGGGCGTACGTGCTGGCGTAGCCGCAGACCGCGCCATTGGCCCACTGGACCGTGAGGGCGTAGCCATCCCAGTTGTCCCAATTCTCTTTGCCATGCATCACCTGATCGGTGTAGCGGGCGTACACCTCGACCGGCTCGGTCTGCATCACATAGCGGCAGAGATCGAGGTAATGGATGCCCCACTCAACGACGTGCCCGCCGCCCCACGAGCGCCGCCAGTTACCGGGGATATCCGGCCCCTTGCGGTAGTTCCAGATGTGCGTGAGGGCGACGTTCTGCGCGGAGAGGCGGTCGCGCATCGTATCCGACCCCGCCGCATACCGCAGTTGATGGCAGACGTGAACGAGTCGCCCCGCTTTTGCCGCCGCATCGCCGATGGCTTCCGCTTCCTCGATCGTCAGGGCGATGGGCTTCTCAAGGACGACGTGTGCGCCCCGTTCGAGGGCGGCGACCGCCAGGTCCCGGTGGAGGGGTGGCGGAGTCGTGATGTAGACAACATCCGGCGATGCCGCGTCGAGCATCGTCATTGCATCGGTATAAGCGGTGGCGTGCGGCGCGTGGGCGCCGACGAGGGTGCGCGCGCGGCCCTCATCCACATCGGCGATGCCGACGATGCGCGCCTCCTGTTCGAGATCGGCGACCGCCTCCGTATGGGCAAGCCCGCGCCTGCCCGCGCCAATGACCGCGACATTCAACGTCATGTTCCTACTCCCTTATGATGCCTAACCCCAACCCCTTCCCGGCACGGGAAGGAGCCAGGGGAGGGGGCTACTCCGCTACTCCGCTACTCCGCCCCCCGGCTCTCGGTTCCCGTTGGGGGAACCCCCGTACCGCCGGAAAGGTCGTCCACCATCTGACCATTGGCCCGCGCGAAATCGAAATCGCATCCCTCGTGTGCCTGGAGAACGTGGTTCAGGTAGAGCCAGTGATAGCCGCGCACATTCGACGGCACCGGACTTCTCCACTCCTTCAGGCGGGATTGCATCTCTTCATCGGAAATGAGGACGTTGAGCGTCCGCTCCGGCACGTTCAACGCGATGATGTCGCCATCGCGCACCGCCGCGAGTGGGCCGCCCGCCGCTGCTTCCGGCGAGACGTGGAGGACAGTCGTGCCGAAGGCCGTGCCGCTCATCCGGGCATCGGTGATCCGCACGATGTCGCGGATACCGCGCCGGATCAGTTTGTTCGGCACGGCGACGCCACCCCCCGTCTCCGGCATGCCGGGATACCCGAGTGGACCTTGATAGCGCTGCACGATTACCGCGTTCGGATCCATATCGTAATCATCGCTGTGCAGCGCGGCATGCAGTTCGTCGTTCGAGTTGAAGACGACCGCCGGGCCGCGATGGACGAGGAGATGCGGCGAAGCGGCCGTCTGCTTAATCACTGCGCCGAAGGGGGCGAGGTTGCCGTGCAGAATCGCTGTGCCGCCCTCGTTGTTCAGTGGATTGGCGAGCGGGCGGATCACCTCGTGATCGCGCGATCCGGTGGCGTCGGCGAGGTTCTCGCCAATCGTTTTCGTCGTCACGGTGAGGCAGTCACGGTGCAGGAGCGATTCGATCTCCTTCATCACCGCGGGCACGCCACCCGCCTCGAACATCTCGTTCATCATGAACTCGCCGGAGGGCTTGACATTGACGATGAACGGCGTCGTCCGGCTGATGTGGTCGAAGAGGGAGAGGGGCAGGTCAATGCCAAGTCGCCCGGCGTAGGCGACGAGATGGATGACGGCATTCGTGCTGCCGCCAATTGCCATGCTGACACGGATTGCGTTTTCCAGCGATTCACGCGTGATGATGTCCGACGGCTTGATACCGCGCTTGACGAGTTCGATGATCTGTCGCCCGGACGCCTCTGCCGTGCGGTAGCGGCGCGCGTCCACCGCCGGGATATTCGCGGAGCCGGTCAGGCAGAGGCCCATCGCCTCGGCGAGGCTCGTCATCGTGCTCGCCGTCCCCATCACCTCGCAGTGGCCGACGCTCCGCTTGTAGCCGGACTCGAACTCCATCATCTCCTCGTCGGTGACGAGTCCGGCACGCAGTTCGGCGTCCATCTTCGTGTAGTCTGTCGTGCCGACATCGCGCCCGCGATAGCGGCCGGAGAGCGACGGCCCCCCCGTGACGAGGATCGCGGGCAGGTTCGCGCTCGCCGCGCCCATAATCATCGCGGGGGTCGTCTTATCGCACGACGAGAGCAGCACGACGCCATCGAGCGGCTGCGCGCGAATCATCTCCTCGACATCCATCGCCATCAGGTTGCGGAACATCATCGTCGTTGGCGACATAAACGTCTCGCCGAGGGAGATGACGGGAAACTCCAATGGCAACCCGCCCGCCTGCCAGACGCCGCGCTTGACCGCCTCCGCGACATCGCGCAGATGGTAATTGCAGTTGTTTAGCTCGCTCCACGAGTTGCAGATACCGATGATCGGTCGCCCATCCATATCGTCACTCGTGAACCCCTCGCCCATCAGAAAGGCGCGCGAGACCGTGCGCCCCTTGCCATACTTGCCCAGCCAGCCGCCGCCGAGATTGGGTGGTGTCATCGCCATGTGCCTGCCCTATCCTAAATCGAGAAGAGATCGGAGACGTCGCGCAGGATTTCGTCGAGTTCCTTGTGATCGTATTCGTCGAGACCGGAATCGCGGCGGGAGCGCAATGTTGTGTTCGCGATCACGCCGCGCCGTTTGAGGACTTCCTTATAGACGACCGGCCCGAATGCCGCCTCCATATTGAGGAGGGGCAACAGGCGATTGAATGTCCGCCGCGCCTTGTCGAGATTCCCGGCGTCGAGGGCGTTCCAGATATTCACATGGATGTCTGTCGTCTGGCAGGCGGGCATCGTGCCGCACGCGCCGCGCCGGAACTCGTCCATCAGATAGCGCCCGCCGATACCGCCCATGATCCCCTCGCAGGCGTCGCCCGCCGTCGCGAGCACGGTCGTCATCAGGTGGCCGGAATTTGCCGTCTCTTCCTTGAGGTAGGAGACGTTGTCAATTTCGGTCATCACGCGGGTCATCTGGTGCGCGGTCATCTGCGTTCCGGCAGGGCCGCCCCAATTCTGGAGAAAGACGGGCAAGTCGTCTGCCGCGTCCGCCACGGCCTGATAAAAGGCGAAGACCGATTCGGGATCAACGAGACGGACGCCGTACGGTGGCATCGCAATCACCGCATCCGCGCCGACCTGCCGGGCGTACTTCGTGTACAGCACGGATGCCTGCGTACTGACGCCCGAGACGCCAATGACAACCGGAACGCGCTTCGCGGTCGTCTCGACGACGAGCCGCGTCACGCGCTTGCGCTCGTCATCGAGGAGTGTCGGTGATTCGCTGGCATTAACCGGCGCGACGATGCCGTGCGCGCCCGCGCGGACGCACCAATCCACCTCATTTTTGAGTGAATCTTCGTCAATATTCCCGTGGCGGTCAAAGGGGGTGACGGGGATCGTGAAGACGCCGCGAAATCCTTGTGCCATACGATTGCTCCTTCGTCGCGAAAGGGCCGAGGGTTGATGCGCACGTGCCCCTGGCCTTCATCCTGCCAACGTTGCGGGCAGTGTAGCACGATGCCCGGTGCGATAATCATCACGTGAAGACGATGTGCGGAGGGGGGAAGTGATGCGACAGGAATCGGGTTCTGACCCCCTCAGCCCTCTCCCCGCCTCCGGTCCTCGGTATCAGCGGTTGTTCATCGCGCTCGAAACGAACGAGGCGATGCAGCAGGCGATTACGTCCGTGCAACAGACGCTCAGGCGGCGCGGCGCGAGCCTACCGGGAGGGATGCCCGTACGCTGGGTGCGACCATTCCAGATGCATCTGACGTTGCAATTCCTCGGCAATGTCATGTCGGCGCGTATTCCGTCGTTGGTGTGTGCCGTTGCTCCGGCCGTCGCGGCGCATGATGCGATCTTCCTGGGCGCGGGTGAGGTCGGCGCCTTTCCGTCGGTGGAGGCACCGCGCGTCCTCTGGCTCGGCGTGCGAGGCACGGCTGATGAATTGCCAGCCGTACAGCGGTCAGTGACGGAAGCGGTGCGAACCGTTGCGGGCGTCGTCGCTGATCGCAAGCCATTCCAGCCACATCTGACACTTGGGCGGGTGGAGCGGCAGCATCGCGATGCACCGGGCCTGGCGGCAATTGCGGCGGCGCTCGCTCGCCCCGTCGCCGTGCCACCCGCCGGATGGCCGGTAGCGAGTGTCGCGCTGATCCGCAGTGTGCTCGGCGCGGGCGGATCGCGGTATACTGTGCTGGAGCGGTTTCCGCTCCGGAACGGAGAGCAGGCGCGATGAAGGTGATTCAGAGAGTCCAGAACAGTTGGCGTGACATCCCCGCGCATGGGTAGCGACCGGGGAAGCATTCCGCACGCCGAATTGTTGTAACGCCTGGAGGGCTGAATCACGATGCAGATGTTTGATACCCTCGCCGACATCGAGCGGCGCTATCTCGCGATTGAAGATGAAATGGGCAAGCCGGAGGTCGTCACCGACCATCTCCGGCTCTCCGCGCTCGGCCGCGAG
>JAICJW010000330.1 GCA_025928215.1 Chloroflexia bacterium
AGCGTGCCGACGCCGAACACGTAGGCGGTGCCCCGGCTGTCGGTGCGGATCGTGCAGCCGTCCATTGGGTTGCGCTGGGAGTTGTTCGCGGCTGCGGTGATTTGGTGCTGGGTCCAGGTGTCGCCACCATCATGCGAAACCGCGACATTCAGCGGCGCCGGTGCGGCATTCCCCTTCTCCTGGCCGCGGAATGAGGCCCAGCAGAGGTAGACCGTACCGAAGAAGGGGCTCGACGCGGCGTTGTCCGCCCAGACCTGCTCCTTGTCGCTGAAGGTGGTTGATGACTGCCTCGAGACAACGACAGGGGGCATCCACGCGTTCTTGTCACCCGCCGCCGCGCTCTGCACATTATCGGTGCGGGAGACGGCGATCGCCTCGAAGCCCTTGAAGGTCTCCTCGGAGCGCGTGGCACTCACGTTGGAGGTCAGATTCGCGTAATAGAGCCGCGAGCCACTGCCCCAGGAGAACGTGCCGTCCGCAGCCCGGCGAGGGCCGAACGCGACGGCCGGATCGCCGTCGGAGACGAGGCCATTCTCGGCATACCACGGCAGCGTACCGATCGGGCCAGTATGCGCGGTGCAGCCAGCGTCCGGACCTGGAACACCCTGGCAATCGCGCGCGGTCAAGCCTGTGTAGGTCGGCTGTGTCCAGGTCGTGCCATTATCGGCCGAGAAATAGAAGCCGGAGACACCGACACCCGGGGTAAACGGGCAGGTCGTATCGTCGCCAGCGTTGCACGCCTCCATATCTATTTCATCGTTGGACCCGGCGACAAGGATGTTCGGATGGTTCGCGTCAACCGCGATGGCCGGCTCATTTTGCTTGTTTTGCGAGAAGGGCGACGGTGGGCTGCCGACCGTTATCTTCGTGTCGGGATTCACAGCAGCGACCGGAAGCGCGATGGCGAGCAGAGTCACCAGCGCAAGCATCATCGAGAGACGCATACTTGAGCGGAAATTGCGCACGATCTTATCCTCCTTTTCGGGGCCAGCAACGGAGTTTCAAGCGGCCCTACAAGATAGGCGACAGATGCGTGGTACACGGCGAGCGGTCTCATTGGCACGCCGGCCCCTATCCCTCCTTTCTCGTTATGACAGCGGATCCCTGTGGCGCGCATCCGGCTGACCGGTTGGGTATCCGCTCCTTCCCACGATATCAGCCGGGATGTTTTGACGGAAAGTAAAATATCATCTGCGGAAGGAATCGCGCAAGAGGCCAGTGAGTGAAGGATGAATGGACCATTCGGATCGCCGGAACGATCGTTCATGATCCTGGCATCGCCACCGCATTGACGCGCGTGGGACGGCAAAGGCGCGTGATGCAACGCGACACATGTGCATGCTTGCGTAAAAAACAGCCGCTTGGAATCGTGCTGATCCATCGCCACTTCTTTCGTCCACTTTGCCTATGATCCTGCTCGCGATCATGATACGCTCTTTGGCCGTGTCGTCAATCACCGCGCCTTGTTTTTTATTCGCATGGCGACGGAACACGCACCCATCCGTGACGCGGCGCTTCAACTTGGCAGTGCGGCAAGAGGTTTCGACCATTTACCTGTTCTTGTCGTCCGCATGCTGGTTTGCCCTTCACGGATACAATAGCAACGGGGTGTCTCGTGGAGGATCATACTCGTATGGATATCGGTGGTTATCAAAGCGCGGGAATTCCAGCCGGTGAAGCGCCGCGCGAGGAATGGGTGCGGTGGCTCGTCGCCGGATTGGCGGAGCGGTGGCCGCAGGCGAAACTGCGCGCCAATCTGGAGGGACTACCGTCGCCCGGTGTGCGGCGCGGCGTCGTACCGGATATCGAGTTCTGGTTCCCGAACGATGCTGGCGTGTACACGCTTCGCTATCTCTATATCGTCCTGTCAACGGACACGCTCGGCAGCCGGGATGGATTGGATACCCTCACCGCTCTGCTCGGCTACTGCCGCTCCAACGGGCGGCAACTGACACTCGTCGTGCCGGATCGCGCGCTGCAACAAGAAGAATTGGAAGCGCTGGACAGCGTCCTGCTCGCGACGCTCAATCCGATGGTTTTCGATGTCGCCGCGTATCAGATCGAATAGGCAGTATTCGGAATCTCTCTAGTAGGTCCGACCGCCGCGATCAGGTGGCGCTTCGTCCTCGATGTCCGCGCCGGGGGAAGCATTACCGCCGCCCGGCTCATATACGTCCTCCGGACTTGGGGTGTGTTCGAGCGGATCGGCAGCGGTTTGCACTTCATCTTCGCGGTATTCTACGGCGAGCATATCCTCGGATGGGGTACTACCTTCCGTTGCCGCACCGTGCCGCATCCCCTGCTTCGTGGAGACCCGCTGATCGTCGTCGGCCGGTCGCTCGCCGTCCACGGAATTCGGATAAGAGAGCGTATCCTCGGCAAAGAGTTTGTCCGGCAGGTCGCTGCGTTCCATCTCACGCCCCTTTCTGCGGTTTGACGGTCGCGGCACCGCGACCAACCGTGACCCTCGCCACGATGCAGTGGGAAAGAAGCAAGGCGTATGCCATTGACCGGCAGCCGAAAAACAGGGGCGCGGCCTTATGTCGCTTTGGGCATCAGCGCGACATATTCGTCGCGGAGCGGAGTGAAGATCTCAAGGAAGCGACACCCTTCCGGCCCGACGCGCACGCCGCCGTGCGTCATACCGCCCGGAATCATCAAGCCCTCGCCGGGGCCGAGATCATGTTCCTCGTCGCCGACCTGAAAATGGATCGCGCCTTCCAGCACGTAGGTGATCTGCTCGTGCGGGTGGCTGTGCAGCGGCAATGAGGCGTTCGGCTCGGCGGTGCCGAACATCGCCAGCAACCGGTCCCCCGCGACGAGGCGCGACTTCAATTCGGGCACGGCGGGCAGAATTTGCACATCGGTCAGCGCGGCGACCTGAAAGAACTGCGGCGTGCTTCCCGTATCCGTTGCCATTGGCGACCTCCTGATCGTGCTTCGCGATTGGTCTCATCTGAGACCAGAGTGTCGCCGTGCAGCCGTGGGGATGTCAACCCGGCAACGCACATCGAGAGAATGCGCGCCGCTTACCAAGTCGTGCCGAGCAGCAACGCATCTACCATCTCACCAGCGGCATAGGGCATGTCACGCGGCGGGATGATAGCGAGGGCGTCCGCGCCGATGAAGGATGCGAGCCGGGATGATTGCTGCGGCCCGGTCGAGGCCGCCTCCAGTACCCCGTCATCGGCGCGGCGGAGCGTGACGCGCATGAAGTCAATCCGGTCAATCGGCGTCACATCATGCGCGAGGCGGACGCGTGCATGCGGACGATCAATTTGCTTATGCCCCTGCATGGCGAGCAGCGCGGGGCGGACAAAGACCTCGAAACCGACAAGTCCGGAGACGGGATTACCCGGCAACCCGAACAGCAGCGTTTTTCCTTCCGGCCCGGCGGTGGCGAAGGTGAACGGCTTGCCGGGGCGCATACGCACCTGACGGAAGTGGACGGTCGCAAGTTCGACGAGCAGGCCCTTAATGAGGTCCTTCCGGCCCATCGAGACACCGCCGGAGGTAATGACGACATCGGAATCGGCGATACGCTCGATCAGGAAGGCGCGCTGAGCGACATCCGTATCCGGCGCGAGGCCCGCGTACACGATTGTCACACCGAGTGGCGCGAGCGCGGCGACGAGCGCGAAGCGGTTGGAATCGCGGATTTGCCCCGGCCCGAGCGGCTGACCCGGTTCAACGAGTTCGTCCCCCGTCGCCAGCACGCTCACACGTGGTCGCCGCGTCACCAGCGCATCCGTCCTGCCGAGTGAAGCGAGTAGCCCAACGGCGGCGGGCGTCAGCACCGTTCCCGCGGCGAGGACGCGATCACCGCGCTTCAGGTCGCTGCCGACCGGGCGGATATTCTGCCCCGCGCGCGGCGTCTCGCCGATCCGCACACCCGCCGCCGTCTGCGTCGTCCGCTCGATCTGCACGACGGCATCCGCGCCGGGCGGCAAGGGCGCGCCGGTCGTGATGTATGCCGCCATGCCCCGTTCCACATGAAACTCCTCGATGGTACCCGCGAATTGATCGCCGACGATGCGGCGCACCGCGGTCGGGTCGTCGGCGATCACTGCATAGCCATCCATCGTCGCGGCGGGGAAGGGTGGCTGATCCTCGCCACTGATAACGTCCTCCATCAGGACGCGCCCAGCGAGATCCATCAGCCGCGCGCGCTCCGTCGGGAGGGGCGACGTGTGGGCGCGAATCGTCGCGGTCGCTTCGCTGGGTTCGAGGAGACGATCGAGCGAGTCTGGCATGGTCACGATTTCCCTCCGCGTCGGCACAATGCAGGCGATGTAGTGCGATTGTAACAGGCATTGATCCGTTCGTTCCGCCGGGGATGGATCACCCCCGGTGGCTTATACGACTCTAAACAATCCAATTTTTACAAACTATAGACTTTCTGCTGAATATGGGTATTATGGAAAGCATCGGATGCGCACGGCATGTCTCCGTGCGAGCAGCGCAATGATGAGGAGGCTCACGATGCTGGATCATGCTTCGAATGGCTGCCTGGCTGCCACAATTGATGCACACGCGGATCGTCGTACCGCCGGTCTCCTCCGCTGGCTCATCCTCGGCACGGCAGGGCTGATTGCACTCATTCTTGCCACCAGCCATGCCGCTTCGGTCGGTGCGGCGGCGCCCGCGACGTACGATACCACCATCTGCATCAACTACTTCACCTGCTACAACTCGAACACCGGCGCGGCCGTCCCGAATCCCAATGGCAGCGTCCCGGCATATCTCGCCCCGAGCATCACCACCAGCTATCCGGCGAATACCGTCCTCAGCACCTACTTCGATCCCCGCTATGGTCTCGTGTCGGTTGTCACCGATCAGTACGGGAACTTGATTGATGTCAATGCGGCGACCGGGCAGCGGATTTTCCCGGTCTTCCCGGATTACAATATCGGCTTCGGGGCAGGGTTCGTTAACCCCGCATTTATCAACGGCAACTTCGTCGGCACGTTCCCGAACGGCTTCTTCAACAACGGTTGCCCGGTAGGGAACTTCACCTGCCTCGGCTTCAACAACGGCTGCCCGGTGGGGAACTTCACCTGCCTCGGCTTCAATCCCGCCTTCGGCTTTCCATACGGCACCGGCGTCGTTAACCCCAACTACACCGTCGTTGCGCCGAATGGCAACCCGATCGTCCTTGGG
>JAICJW010000141.1 GCA_025928215.1 Chloroflexia bacterium
CCCTCCCGACTCAGTTCTTCGTCCTCAGTCGCTATTTCTTGAGCTGCCAGTAGGCGATGTTCCAGGTATTCCAGTCCCAAGGCGTCGGGTTCGTGTTGATGAGATCCGCCCGGCGACCGTCAACGCTGCTTCGGTCAATGAGTGGCAGCGTGACGAAGTTCGTGATGAGGTAATCGTTGAGCTGGGTCTCAATCTGGGCGCGCTTGTCCGGGTTCAGTTCCTTGCTGAGCTGCGTGACCATGTCATCGAACTTCGGGTCACTCCAGCGCGCGTAATTACTGCCCTTCCAGCCATTGGATTTCTGGGCGATCTGACTCGTGGTGAAGGTATTGAGGAAATAGGCTTCCGAGTCGGGGCTGCCCGTGCTCTGCGTGAACATCTCCAAGTCCTTCTCGAACCGGGATGCGGCGTCCGGGTTAGTCGGTTGACCGAAGAAGACGCCCGCGTCCGCATTTTTGAGATCAAGGACAATGCCGGCCTGCTGGAAGGACTGCTTCATCACCTGTTCTTCCTTCTCGCGCACCGCGTTGACGGATGTGCTGAAGGTGAACTGCATTTTGACGCCATTCTTGGTGCGGATGCCGTCGGAGCCTTTCACCCAGCCGGCTTGGTCGAGCAGGGCATTCGCCTTCGCGACGTCATACCCGCAGGTCGTGTTTTTCGAACTCGTCTGCGGCGGCACACTGGGCAGGATATTGCAGGTCGCGTTGCCAGCGGGACCGTAGAGGTTTTTCGCCATCGCGTCGCGGTCCATCAGCCAGGAGAGCGCCTCGCGCACCTTCGGGTCCGTGAACGCCGGGTGCGGAGCCTGCGGTGAGGATTTCTCACCATTGACGTCCTTATTCGGGTCCGAGAAGTTGATGAGAACGCGCTCGGTGCCGCCACCGGGCGTGAGGTTGAGTTCCTTCCCCGCGTCGGTGACTTGCTTGAGAATATCCGGCGTCACTTGCAGGTTCCACGCGAAGTCCACCTGCCCGGTTTGCAGGGCTTTCGCCGCCGTACCCGCGTCGCCGCCGCCCTTCATGTCAATCGCATCATAGTAGGGCGCGTTGGGGTCGCGGAAGTTGTCATTGATGACGTATTGCACATTGTCGCCGGGCGTGAAGGACTTCACCTTAAAGGCGCCCGTGCCGATCGGGTTGTTGATAAGGTCACAGTTCTTCACATCCGTGCACTTGTCTATCTGTGCCTTCTGCATGACGGGGCCGTTCTGACCGATAAAGGCAGCGTACCAGACGGGCGTCGCACCCTTGAAGGTGATCTTGGCCGTCGTCGGGTCCGGTGTGTCAATGGCGGTGATATTCGCATAGGCGGCGGACGTTGTCGCGCCGTTCTCGGGCTTCATAATGAACTGCCACGTCGCCTTGACGTCGTCCGAGGTGAAGGGCGTGCCATCCGACCATTTGACGCCGGGGAGCAGCTTCCATGTGACGCTCGTACCGTCCGCCGCCAACTCGCCGTTCGCGGTAGAGGGAATTTCTTTCGCCAGGATCGGCACATCCGGCGTGGCGGATTTGAGGGAGATCGTCGCGAGGGTTTCCAGGACAATCGCGGAGGCATCATCGTCTTTTGTACCCTGCGCGATATGGACATTGAGGACAGTCGGCGCCTGCCAGAAGAGCAGGTGCAGCGTCCCGCCGCCGCCGCGCTTTGTCCCGGTGCCGCGCAGGTTCGCGCCAGTGCTCGCCGTCGTTGTCCCTGCCGTCGTGCTGCTCGCGGCGGTTGTACTGCTCGCTGTCGTGCTCGCCGCCGGCTTGGTGCCCGCCGGGGCACTCGCCGCCGACGCGCTCGTTGCCGCCGGGGCGCTCGTTGCTGCCGCTGCCGCCGGAGCGGTCGTTGCCGCCGCTGCGGGCGCCGTCGTCGCCGCCGGTTTCGTCGCGGCAGCGGGGGTGCTCGTCGCGCTATTCGCGCCACCGCAGGCGGCGAGCAACATCGGCACGATCAACCCGAGCAGCGCGAGCGACGTTGCTTGCCTCCACCGCTGTATGGATGATGTTCTCACGATTGGTGATGTACTCAAGGTACGCATTTCGCTCTCCCTCAACAATCTATTCTCCAGCCACCGTAAAGGACGATCACCACGAATGGCGGCGGTCAAACACTACGCGAATAGCGCCCTCCTCTCCCGGTCATGCCTGTCGAAGGCCCAGGACCCAGGATGATTCTTTCCCAACATGCCTCCCCGTTGAGAAGGCATACCTGGTACGCTGATTGAAAGTATCCGCGCTCAGTATACAAGATTCCGTCAAGGTCATGTTGAAAACGCGCATAGAAAACGAGGGGGCTTCGGCCCCCTCGTTTTCTGTCATATCTCCCGACGACGGTTTACTTCTTGAGCTGCCAGTAGGCGATGTTCCAGGTGTTCACGTCCCACGGGGTTGGGTTCGTGTTGATGAGATCGGCGCGCCGACCATCCACACCGTTCCGATCCACCATCGGGATGTCCACATAGTGATTGACGATGTAGTCATTGCACTGAATCTGCAACTGCGCCCGCTTCTCCGGATTCAGTTCCTTCTTCAGTTGGGCGACGAGCGCATCGTACTGCGGATCGCTGAAGCGCTCGTAGTTGTTGCCGCTCCAGCCGTTCGACTTCTGAGCAATCTGCGCCGTCGTCCACCCCTCGAAGTATGCCTCCGCATCTGGCACACCGGGCGAGTTCGTGAACATTTCCATGTCCTTCTCGAACCGGGCCGATGCGTCCGGGTTGTCGCCTTTACCGAAGAAGACCCCGGCATCAGCGTTTTTGATATCCATCCCGATCCCGGCCTGCGTGAAGGCTTGCTTGATAACCTGCTCTTCCTTCTCGCGCACCGCGTTGACGGACGTGCTGTACGTAACCATGAACTTCACGCCGTTCTTGGCGCGAATACCGTCCGCACCCTTCACCCAGCCGGCCTGGTCGAGCAGAGCGTTCGCCTTGGCGACATCGAAGCTACAGGTGGTGTTCTTCGAGTTTGTCTGCGGCGGCACACTGGGCAAAATATTGCAGGTCGCATTACCGGCGGGACCGTAGAGGTTCTTGGCGATGCTTTCCCGATCAACGAGATACGAGATTGCCTGCCGGACCAGTGGGTCCTGGAAGAAGGGGTTCTTGCTCTGCGGCGAGGACTTCTCACCATTCACCTCGGTATTTGGATCCGAGAAGTTGAGCAGGATGCGCTCGACGCCGCCACCGGGCGTGAGATTCAGCCCCTTACCGGCGTCCGTGATCTGCTTGAGGATGTCCGGCGTCACTTGCAGGTTCCACGCATAGTCCGCGTCGCCGGCCGTGACGGCCTTGGCCGCTGTGCCCGCGTCACCGCCGCCCTTCATATCAATCGCGTCGTAATAGGGCGCGTTCGCCTCGCGGTAGTTGTCATTGATGACGAACTGGACATTGTCGTTGGGGGTGAAGGATTTCACCTTGTACGGGCCGGTGCCGATGGGATTGGTGTTGACCGGGCAACTCTGCGGATTCGTGCATTGCGCGAGTTGCGCCTTCTGCAAGATCGTACCCGTGTAACTCGTGAAGGGAAGATACCAGGCCGCCGTCGGCGACTTGAAGGTGATCTTCACCGTGGTTGCATCGGGCGTGTCAACGCTCGCAACATTCGTGTAGGACGGGAGCGTTGACGTGGCGCTCTGCGGATTGACGATGTAATCGAAGGTCGCCTTGACATCGGCGGAGGAGAACGCGGTGCCATCGGCCCACTTGACGCCGTCCTTCAATTTCCACGTCACACTCGTGCCATCCGCCGCCAGTTCGCCATTGGCGGTGGAGGGAATCTCCTTCGCCAGCACGGGTACGTCCGGCGTCAAGCCATTAATGGATGTCGTCGCGAGCGGTTCCTCGACCATCCGTGACGCGTCATAATCCTTGGTTCCCTGTGAGGTGTGTGCATTGAGGATCGTGGGAGCCTGCCACCAGAGCAGGTGGAGCGTCCCGCCGCCACCGCGCTTCGTCGGCGCCGCGCCCCGTGGGTCCGCGCCGGTGCTCGCCGTCGTCGTCCCTGCCGTCGTGCTACTCGCGGCGGTTGTACTGCTCGCCGTCGTACTCGCCGCCGGTTTCGTGCTGGAAGCTGCCGCCGAGCCAACAGCAGGGGCGCTGGTCGCAGCTGAGGCGCTCGTAGCCGCCGGGGCAGTGGTCGCTGCCGCTGCCCCGGTGGTTGCCGCCGCTTTCGTGGCGGCGGGAGTGCTGGTCGCGCTGCTACTGCCGCCGCAGGCAGCGAGGAGCATGGGGAGAATCATCGTCAGCAGCGCGAACGAGGTCGCGCGCGCCCATGATTTCTTGCCCCGTTTTAGTACCGTAGCCATGGTTTCCTCCTGTATCACCCCGGTATCCAGTATTCTCCTATGGCCTCAGATGCTGGTAGTCGCAATGTTTGTCTAGACTCATCCCTCCTCTCGCACCCGAAATGCCGATGATCTGCTCGCGACGCCGGACGACGGATGGCATCATCCGCGGTACTGGTGGCATGTTCCGCGTCCCGGCTCGTTGGCTGGCGTGAGGAATGTCACAAGTCTCTTCATCTTACCGCTATCTGCCAGCTACGCACAAGCATGATTGACGGCAGCGCCCGATGGGCACCTGGCGATTCTCACGCGGATGTGCGATACTCGGCAGGTGGACATGGCAATACCCCAATTGCCTGCGGGGCAGTCGCCCCACCTCACTGGCCACATCCCAACCACAATCGAATAGTGACAACAAGGCGGCGGCGAGCGATGCTCCCCGCCGCCTTGCGTCGTATCGGTGCCAATTGCCACTGTCCGCCTCGTCGCCTCAGATGGCGGCCCGATGATACACTTTCCGTTCGGGGGCATCGCGGGCCGACAGGGTGAGGAAACGCATGGTGATCGCACTCAATATCGTTTTTGTGCTGCTGGCAATCGGGGTGATCTACGGTGTGCTCATCGTCCCCGTCTACAATTTTGTTACCCGGCCCGTCAAAGCGGGGCGCGATATCTTCATCGTCGTCTTCTCGGTGATCTTCACCCTGGCGATCCTGCAAATCCTCTGGAGCGTCCACGGCGACCTACACCGCTGGCTTGGCTGACCGCTCGCGACGCCGGCACACGTTGTTTGGACTTATCCACGCTATCCACGAAACGGTGTATAACTCGGCAGCCGTTTGGACGATTGCAATGCGGAAAATACGTGTTTCATCCGGATGATTGGTGTACGTACCATACGCGGGCATCTTATGGCAGCGGCGCGTCGGTCTGTTCAGCAGGCTCCGCGTGAGCGGTGGCGATGCGGGCAGCGGGCGCGGGGCGAGACCGGAGGCGGCGGCGAAAGAGGTACACGAGATTGCCGACGCCATCGCGGAAGGTGAAGAGTTTCGTCGTCCCAATCCGTGGCGCGTAGGGGATATGGGTTTCCGCGAACTGGATGCCCGGCGCGGCGATCGCTTCCAGTTTGATCTCCTCCGAGAAGGCCATCCCCCCTTCAGCCGGATGGATGACTTCCAGGCAGCGCCGACGGAAAACCCACATCCCGGACTGAGAATCCGCGATCGTGATGCGGTAGAGCAGCCGTACGACGGATGTCAGAATGTGGTTCCCGATCTGATTTCGCCGGTGCATCGCGTCCGGCCGGTCGAGCGGGAAGCGGCTTGCGGAGACGAAATCCACGCCGTTCGTGTCGAGGTACTCAATCAGCCGGGCGATTTCGGTGGTCGGATAGGTTCCATCGCCGTCCACAGTAGCGATGATGTCGCCCCGCGCGTGGGGAAAGCCACCATGGTAGGCGTATCCGTATCCCCTGCGCCGCTCGGTAACAACATGGGCGCCAAGCGCCTCCGCCACCGCCGCCGTGTGATCCGTGCAGTTATTGTCTACAACGATCACTTCGTCTACATACGCGGGCATGCCCTCGAGGACAACGCGGATGCCTTCTTCCTCGTTGTAGCAGGGAATAACGACACTGACGCTCTTACCTCGGTACACTCGTCCCTCCCCGGTCGTTCGCAACGCGCTGAGTCTGCCAATCGGTGCGCGTTCGCGCAACAGCGGGCCGCTCGCTACTCCACCGCGGTCGGCGGCCCGACAGGTTGAGGCACCGGCAGCGGAATACGCCGCGCTGCCCGCAGACAGAACCCGCCGCCGCCGATGAGCAAGCCGATAGCTGCGATCATCCCCGCGTAGATGCTGGCAGAGAGTGCCCCGGGCAGCCGCGCGTCGTGCAGCATCACCGGCCACCAGTCGAGCAGATGGGGGAATTCGGGATAGTTTGACCAGAACCAGACATTCCGGGGTGTCGCCGGCACGGGCGGGAAAAGAACGGCTTCCTCCGCCGTCATCGGCACACCGTCTGCCCAGAGTTCAAGATTGTTGACGAAAATACCGAGATTCTCATTGCGGTCGCTCACCCCGGACTGCGCCGGATTCCACGTCGGTGTACTGATCGCGAGGCGTGTGCCGGCGGCGTGCAGCATGGCGGATGGAATGTCATAGGCGAGGATAAACCCCTCATTGTCGGGGGCAATGGACAGGCGATCAACGGGAGGAAGCGTCTGCGTGCCGAGGGTAAGCGTTACCGGAGTCGCGGTCGCGCGCAGCGCGGTGGGGCGGTGGTCGAAATAGGTCAGTTTGATATGCAGCGCCGTGCCGCTCTTCGGATGGAGAGCGATCACCGCCTGTCCATACGTCCAGCGGGGGAAATGCGCGGCATGCTCCCCTTCAGCCGGCGCGAATCCCTGGTCGAGGAGAAAGGTGTTCGTCGCCGGGTGCTGCTCCTTCCACCACGCGGCGAAGCGGCTACGGGTGGTTCGCGCGGCAATCGCGATGGGGGATTGCGATGGCGTGAAGTAACGGGCTTGATCGCTGGTGCTGGTAAGGATCGGCACATCGAAACTGACCGCGATGGCGAGGAATTGCACGCCAATCCCGATGAGCAGGAGCGCCGTCGCTCCCGCGCGTGCCGCCGTCTTTGCCACTCCCCAGCCGGGAATCAGCAGGCGATTCAGGACCGGTAAAGCTGGCAACAGAAGCCATGGCATGACGATCAGCAAATAGCGCGGCCCCCATGACCCGTCGCCATGCCAGTATTGCAGCCGGGCATAAAAAAGCAGATTGATCGCCGCCGCGCTGAGAATGGCAATCCCATCGCGCGGGAATCGCCGGACGAAGGGTACGAACCCGATCAGGGCGAAAAGGAGCGGTGGCGCGTACCAGATGATCCCTTTCCCACTACTATAGAGGAGGCCATGGAGGCCGGTTGCCAGCGGTGTGGTAAAGACATTCGGGTTGTCCCCATACCCGGTTGTGAAGGGGCTGCCATACAACCAGCCGTCATAGAGGAGGAGACCGACGACGGGGAATACGAATCCCCCGATCCACCACGCACCCCGGCTCACCAGAGTTCGCCATTGCCGCCATGCGCGTACCTCCCGGAACGACGAGAAGACCGTCAGGAACAGGTACAGCGCCAGCACCGGCACAAAGAGCGCCGCGTGAATCTTCACGAAGAGCGATGATCCCAGCACAAGCCCCGACCCCGCGAAGAGAATCGCCCGCCGACGATCCGTTGTGGTGCTGCTCGTTGCCTGCCGCATCAGGAAAAAAGCGAGCAACACGAGCAATGCGGTCAGCGGCTCAGCGAAGAAGGTCCGGGCCTGAATGAGCGCGAACGTCGCCATGCCGAAGCAGACCGCGAGCGCCACACCGACCCGCGCCCGATAGCCGAAGGCGAGCGCGAGCGCGAAGAGCAGCGCGGCCGTCGCCGCCGTGACAAAGCCATTGAACGTCAGGACGACGAACCGGCTGAGATAGACGGCATAGGCTGATCCGCCAAGCGCGCCGACCGCACGGCCCGCCCAATACCACGGGAGCGCGAGGAATGGCTGGCCCGGCGCGTAACTCGTCGGTCGAAGCCCGTGCTTGCTCGGCGCGGCGCTCTCGACGATCCCCCAGACATCGGGCGAAACGAGTGGTTCGCCGTGGAGCGCGATCCCATCTGTCATCTGGTACAGCGTCTCTTCGTCTCGGGCATAGATATGTCCGCTCATGAGGAGGAGGAAAAATGCGGCGGCAAGGAGGAAGGCGCTCGCGATCCATAAACGGTCGCGTCGTCTCGTGGTTGTCATATTGATGGACGCCGGCGCTGCGCCAAACGGCGACGCTTGTTCTTCGGTCAGATTCATCGCGCTCCTATGGTCCCTGGCGATCAGCCACGCCATTTCTGGCGGCGATTGCCGGTCATTCTGCGGCGCGCCGGCGGTGGATGCAACCGCGCGGCCCGCTCCTTCTCACGTCTGGGGGAGAATCATGCATCGCGTTTGGGGAATTCCCTCTCATTAAAGGAGCAGAAGAATCGTCGTCGTCGTAGGGGGTGTGGATAACGTGGAAAACCCATCTTTTGCCGTGCTGGTAAGCAAAATTGGCATCCCCAAATCGGTCGAGGAGTTATCCACCTATCCACACCGCCCGTGGATAACCCGGTAATTCACCGCAATCGTGGGGATGACATGCCGCGCTCTCCGCCACGCATCCACAGCGGGCCGGGCAGTCCCCATTTTGCCCACTCGCTGCACACGGATTATCCACAAAGTGGGCGACTTATCCACCGAAAATGGCCGGTTATCCCCAGAACGTGTGGAAAGATATGTTCTACGATTCGTGCATGCTCTGGTCAAATGAATGCGTACGTACTATGCTCTTGGGGGTAGGGCCGCGCGTAGAACAGGTGAACCGACTTATCCACCGCCTGAATTGTCCACAAACAGACGGTGCGTATGTGGATAAGGCGGGGGCATTGTGGACAGCGATTCGTGATAGAATGCGGCCACGATTCGGACAAGAGAAGGGGGTGCAGAAATGCAGCGCGAGACTGATCCGGGACCCGCTTCGCAACCGCTCGGTTTCCGAACAGAGATGATGAATCGGAAGGATTTGCCCCGGTTCAAGCCATTGCCCGGTATCGAGATGGAGGTCTTCAGTGGCGGGCGGGCGATGATGAATTTCGTCATCATCGAACCGGGCGGCATTGTCGGCTGGCATAGTCATCCCCACGAGCAATGCGGCACGGTCATCGCGGGGGAGATCCATCTGCGCGTCGGTACGGAGGATGCCGAACCCTGGGTGTTACATGTGGGCGATGTCTATGCGATTGCCCCGAACACGCCCCACAGCGCGACGGTCGGGCCGGAGGGAGTAACGGCCCTCGATATTTTCGCGCCGCCGCGTGAGGACTACATCGCGCAGGCGATGGGTGGGCGGGACACCGCCGAGGGGACCTATCTCGCGGGATCACCGCCGCAATCGTAAGGGCGGGGCGCGACGGACGCGGACGGTCCATCGGCAGTGCGTTGAGAAAGGGTAAGGGGAAAGCGGATGTACGAAGTGGGAACGCGGGTGATTGTCATGAGCCGGGGGCGCATCTCCGTGGGCGATATCGTTGGAGTACATGGCGACGAGTCACAGCCGGGCTACGATGTGCAGTTCGGTGAATTCCGCACCGTCACCTACGATACCCGCTCGGTGATTCGCTACACCGCCGGCCGGTTCGATGCGCTCAACAATGCGCTGGATGCGATCTTCGCCGGATTCCAGTCCGAGGATGGCGCGAAAAAGGCCCTTCGGAAATAACGCATGCGTCGCAGCACGCGAAAAAAACCGAGCGATGGTGAGACCCGGCCGAACCGGCCGGGTCTCACGGTGCGGACCGCTTACCGATGGTCGTCCAGGTCACGGGTAACCGCCGGGGCGGTCGTGGCCGGGGCGCCCAGGACATGCACGTTACTGCCGCCGGGGGCTGCGGCCGGCGCGGCAGCCGGCGCGCTCGAAGTATTGAGCGCCGTCGCGTAGCCTGCTACCGGGGCGGCGGGCGCCGGGGCGGGGGCTGCGGCGGGCGCTGCTGCCACCGGGGCGGATACTGGAGCGCTGGTGGCAACCGTCGGCGGTGTGACTTCCTTCACCCGGTAGGGAGGCCCAAGGACGATCGGGTTGCCATTCGGCGCAACGACGGTGTAGTTGGGGTTAACGACGCCGGTGCCGTATGGAAAGCCGAAGGCGGGATTGAAGCCGAG
>JAICJW010000435.1 GCA_025928215.1 Chloroflexia bacterium
CCCGTGCGCTCCTTCGCCTCACCATGCGTCAGGTGATAAATCGCCTTCAGATAATCCTGTTCAGATTGAGAGGGAACCAACTCCGGCATCGTCGCCCCTTACAGAAGAGGTTTAGTTATGACTAAATCGTAAATGATGATGGCTGCGGTGTCAAGTGATCCACTTTTCCAGCAGATTGACAGGAATATGTTTACTTGTACAGGTCGTACGACTTGTACGGCTACACAGCGAGGGAAATCCATGGCTTCGCCCGGCGAAATGATCGCAACGGTACCACTCAGTGAGGCACGCGCTCGATTTAGCACGCTCTACGATGCGGCGGTGGACGCCGGACAGCCGGTACGTATTCATCGTCGGGGCGACGAGGATGCGGTGCTCTTGTCACGCGATCAGTTGCGCGATCTCGTCGCTATGTATATCAGCCATGTGCATGTCATCCCTGAAGAAGTTACAGGCGGCTATACGCTCTGGATTGACGAACTGAACATTGGTGAACATGGCGTAACCTTATCGGCGGCCCGTGATGCCTTGCTCGCGGCGGTGCGCGCCTATGTGCGCGATTACCTGGAACGGTACACCTTTTACCGCCATTTCCGCGACAAAGTCGCGCAATATCCCTACGTCCTGCGCCTCAGCCTCGCCCAGGATGATGCGGAACTCAAGGGGCTGCTTTTCGCGCCGATGGCTCCGCCCGCGCAGGCAGAGCAACGATAATGCCGCGCCCGAAGTGGCGGCAGGTGCGTCAGTTCTGTGAAGCGCAACGGTATGAGCGAGACGAGGGCGACCGTACACGATTCATCAACCTTCTGCCGGACGGATCGTCCTCCGGCACGATGATCTCTCACGGCAAAGAGGGAATGGACGTACCTGCCAACCTCTGGAGACTTGTCTGGCAAAAGCAACTACGCCTCGCCAGCGAAGATGAGTTCTGGCACGGCTTGGATGGCGCACCCGTCCGCGATACCATCCCACCCGCCCCGGAACCAGAAGCACCGCTCCGCGCACATCAAGAGCGATTTCTCCGCGAGACGCTCCACTATTCGGATGAAGCAATTGCCACCACGACGCCAGAGGAGGCGCAGCGGCTGCTGGATGTCCATTACGCGCGTTCGCTCCTGGATGAATGGCCGCGATAATTTTGTGAGATGTGGCTCCTCGCGTGGGGGGGGTAAAAACCAGGATGCAGGGATCCGGCGCATTCAATTCCGACCGGGTGAGGCGATCTCCCTATCCCATGTGAGGACATCGCGGTATTCCTGCTTCGCCTGATCGGTGAAATACTGGAGGCGGGTGAGATTGCCGTCACTGAGGTGAATGATCGCGAGACGGACACGCGTGCATTCCCCTTCTGATGGCCCGGCACCGTAGGCGGAGAGGGTCGCCAGCGCCTCCGCGCGCTCGTCAGCGGGGAAAAAATCCGCGACCGCCTCGATCACCGCCGCCTCGACCTGCCCGCCCGCCCCGACCGAGTCGCCCGCTTCCTCATCGCTGAGCACGCGCCGCATGAGAAAATAGAGAAGAACGAGCATCACCGGAATCGGCACGACGACCAGCGCGCCGAGCGGGTAGATCAGCCACGAACCACCATCAATGTACGCGACAAACGCGATGATGAACGAGGCGAGGAGGCAGATGCCGAGGCTGGCGAGAAATGCGGTGGCAAGGCGGCGCATCAGCGCGCGACCCTTCTCATCGTCTCTCCGATCGTCATGCGGGCATCTCCTCTCGCCGACCAGTATACTGCTCGCGTCGAATGCCGCCACCGTCGGGAAGGAAACAACGATGCGCGTCTATCTCTCCGTGGATGTCGAGGGGGTCGCGGGGGTCGTGGATTGGGATCAGGTGCGCGGCGATAGCGCGGCGTATCGGGAAATGTGCCGCCTGACGACGCTCGAAACGAACGAAGCGATCGAAGGGGCGCTGGCCGGGGGCGCGACGAAGGTGATCGTCAACGACAGCCACGGACCGATGCGCAATCTCGACGCAGAGTTGCTGCACCCTGCCGCTGAACTGATCCAGGGGCGGCACAAGCCGATGTTCATGGTCGAGGGGCTGGATGAGTCGTGCGATGCACTCTTCCTCGTCGGCTACCACGGTCGGGCCGGGAGCGCGCGCGGCGTCCTCAATCACACCTTCAGCCCCTATGAGACACGGATGAATGGCGTCATCTGCTCCGAGGCGACGCTGAACGCGGCAGTCGCCGGGCAGTACGGCGTGCCGATCGCGCTCGTTACGGGCGACGACGTCACCGCCGCTGAAGCGATTGCCGACTTCGGGCCGGAGATCGTCACCGTCGTAACAAAGCAGGGGATCAACCGCGCCGCCGCCCGGATGGTTCATCCAACCGTCGCGCGCGAGCGCATCCGGCAGGGCGCGCGGGAGGCGATCCGTCGCCTCGCTTCCCTGAAGCCGTACATGATGACCACGCCCGTGACGATGGAAACCCTCTGGAACAGTTCGCTGCATGCCGACATGGTCGAGATGCTGCCAACCGTCGAACGCACCGGCGACCGCGCGATCCGCTGGGTCTCGCCCGATGTCGTCACCGCCTACCGCACGTATATCGCCGCCTATCTGATCGCCCGCAACGCGGAGCGATGAGGCATGACGCGCGTGCGGGAAGCGACACGGGCGGACGCGGCGGCCATCGCGCGGCTGCACCGCGACAATTGGCGCGTGGCGTATCGCGGCATCGTGCCGGATGATCTGCTGGACGCGATCACGGAAGAATCCCGGCGGCAGCATTGGAATGGCGTGCTCGCGCAGCGGGATGGCACGGAATTCGTCTACGTCGCGGAAGACGAAGAGGGGCGATTGCTCGGCATCGCATCGGGCGGGCCGGAGGCCGGCGGCGAGGCGCGCTATCACGGCGAATTATACGTTCTGCATGTGCGCCCGGACGCGCAGGGGCGGGGCATCGGGCGGGCGCTGGTGCGCGCCGTCGCGCAACGGCTGGCAGCGGATGGCATCACGACCCTGCTCGTCTGGATGCTGCGCGAGAACCATCCCGCCCGCCGCTTTTATGCCGCGCTCGGCGGGCAATTCGTCCGCGAGCAACCCGCCATGTTCGAGGGTATCATGCTGATGGATGCGGGATACGGCTGGCTCGACACGACCGCACTGCGGCAGTGAAAGAGGATCGCTACCTCCCGCGTTGCACGCGTTGAGCAGATCGCACGCGCACAAAAGGAGGCACCCCATGCGCGCAGACATCGTCCCCGGCGCCATATTCCCGGATTACGCGTTGACCGACCACGCGCGGCAGCGGCGCACGCTCTCGGCGTTGCAGGGGAACGACCCGATGATCCTCATCCTCGCGCGCGGGCATTATTGACCGAAGGATCACCAGCAGCACCGTGCGTTGGCTGCCTTCTATCCCCAGATTGCCGTCGCCTACACGCAGATCGTCACGATCACGACCGATACTATCCTCGAAACCAACGAGTTCCGTAGCGCGGTCGGCGCGGAATGGAGCTTTCTCTCCGACGCGGGTCGCACGGTGCAGAAAGACCTCGACATTCAGGAATACACCGACCCGCA
>JAICJW010000049.1 GCA_025928215.1 Chloroflexia bacterium
AAGGGCGCACGTCCGGTCGCCGAGGAGATCGAGCGCATCGGCCATCGTCGCGGCGATGCGATGCGGCGCCTCGAAGAGGACGGCGGGATGGGGCAACGCACGGATTGGTTCGAGCGCGGCGCGCCGGGCGCTACGTTTCGGGGGCAGAAAGCCGAGAAAGGTGAACGGCCCTGATACGAGACCGGAGGCGACGACCGCCGCCAGCATCGCGGACGGCCCCGGCACCGGCACAACGCGATGCCCCGCCGCGCGCACCGCCGCGACGACGTATGCACCCGGATCAGCAATCAGTGGCGTGCCCGCGTCCGACACGAGCGCGATATCGTCCCCCGCATCGAGGCGGGCGATCATCATCGCCGTGCGCTCCCGTTCGTTGTGCTCGTGCAGTGAGAGATACCGCGCACTCACGCCGTAATGCGCGAGCAACTGCCCGGTATGGCGGGTGTCCTCCGCGGCGATGACTGCCACCTCCCGCAATACGCGCAGCGCACGCAACGTGATATCTTCGCGGTTACCGATTGGCGTTGCCACGATAAATAGCGTCCCCACAAGCCGCTCTTCCCTCTTCGCGACCAGTATACCCGCCGCGCACGCACAATAGGGTAACGTGTATGCGCGGGTGTACCGTTTGCCTCTACGAAGAGCATTGTACGTACATTCATCTTCCGGCGCAATACAAAAGGAGAACCGGGGCGAAACCCGGTTCTCCTAAGATAGGGGCGAACGAAGAGCGCTGCGATACCGCTGATTACTCCGCGCCATCTGCAACAGGCTGATCCGCGCTATCCGCATTCTCGGTCGCGGTGCTGCCAATCGCGCTGTGCGTCGTGATCTTGATCGCGCGGCTGCTCACGTTCTTCCTTCGTCTCCGCCTGAATGCGCAGTGTCTCCCCAAGGACGGAAATATTGCTCATGCAGTAGGTGGATGAGCGGAACGGGAGCCGTTTCAGGCGGTCCGCGCCCAGAGTGTCCGCGTGGTTTGCGCTTCCCCGGCGACGAGGTCGAGCGTCACCTGTCGCTCGCGGCGGCGCAGCTCGCGGAAGGTGCGCGCGGCATCCCGCGCTTCGCCGTGATAGCCCATCGCGCGAAAGCGCTCGACGATTGCGTCGAAGATCCCTTGCTCGGCGAAGGCTCGCGTCGAGCCGAACCAAGGGGCGAGCGTTAACTGGGCGATCTCCGTAAATTCCGGTCGCAAGCGTCGCACCGACTGCAACCGCTCCTCTGCCGAGCCGACCATGTCGTCCATCAATACGACCGGACCATGGTCGGCATCGTGGCGGGTGTCCACGATGAGCGCCTTGCCGACACGCGGAAAGAAGATGCTCATCACTTCCGCTTCGGCGAGCGCGCGGATGATTTTGCCGCTCGAAAGATTGAATGCATTATCCATCGTCTACTGTCCTTACAATCCGTCAGATGGTTGTCGGGTCGCGTGTCGGCTCCGGCGCAGCCTGCGCCGCGAGTTGCTCGGTCTCTGCGTTCGGCTTGCCCGTGCCGTGGCCATTCTTGCTCATCGCCAGTACGTCGCGCATCTTTGCGTGGAGATGCCCATTTGAGGCGAGAATATCGTGTCCATCCACGCGAAAGGGATTGCCGTATGGGTCTGAGATCATCCCGCCGGCCTCCACAATCATCAGCGCACCCGCCGCCATGTCCCACGGTTGCAAGTTCAGCTCCCAGAACCCGTCGAACCGCCCGGCGGCGACGTAGCAGAGATCCAGCGCGGCGGCGCCATCGCGGCGCGTCGCCTGCGTACGGAGGACGAAATTACCCCAGTTGACGAGGTTATTCGTCGGCCCATCCAGGCGATAGGGGAATCCGGTACAGAGCAGACCGCCGATCAGGTCCGTCACCCCGGAGACGGCAATCGGCACGCCATTCAGCGTTGCACCGCCACCCTTGACCGCGACGAAGAGTTCGTCCATATACGGCGCAAAGACGACCCCGACGACGGGTTCCCCCGCGTGCTCGACTGCGATGGAGACGCAATAGAGCGGATAGCGATGCGCGAAATTCGTCGTGCCGTCCAGCGGATCAACAATCCAGCGGTATGCGCCTGCGCCGCCGGTGCCCGTTCCTTCTTCAGCAAGGATGCGATGATCGGGATAGCGCCGCATGATCGCGTCAATGATGATCTGCTCGCTCCGCTTGTCCGCCTCAGTGACGAGATCGCGCTTGCCCTCGCCCTTGAAGACGATCTCCTTTACGCCCTGCTCAGCGACCGCACGGATCACCGCGCCCGCTTCCCGCGCCGTCGCAATCGCGACATCGCGCATCTCGAAGAACTCTGCCGGGATAGACACATGCGCTCCTTCGTCGGCGGACGTCCGCGGCACAGATTGCCGCCCCATGTAGTATACCCGATCAAGTCGCGTCCACTCGGCGACGCCATGTATTACAATAGGTGGGCGCGGCCACACCTACCGTCTACCACCGCCGCCCCGACTGAGAAATGGAGAACCATGCGCGTGGAACGGCGCGGCCGGAAACCGATTACCCGACGAATCGCTGTCGGCGGGATCGCCCACGAAACGAATCTCTTCAGCACGGTCCCGACCGACTTCGAGCAATTCCGCCAGCGCGTCCTGATCGGTGGCCGCGATCTCCTCGCCGGCTTCGCAGGGACACGAACAGTGATCGGCGGCTTTCTCGATGGGATCGCGGCCACCGGCGCGACCGCGGTCCCGCTCCGGTTCGCCTCCGCCACACCCGGTGGAATCGTCACACGCGCCGCCTATGCCGAGCTGCGTCAATCGCTCCTTGATGACCTCCGCGCGGCGGGGCCAATAGACGCGGTCTTACTCGGCCTCCATGGCGCGATGGTCGCCGAGGATGTGGCAGATGTGGAGGCCGATCTTCTCCGCGCCGTGCGGTCACGCATCGGGCCGCATGTGCCACTGATCGCGACGCTCGATTCGCACGCCAATATCTCCGCCGCGATGGTGCAGACCGCCGATGCGCTGATCGCCTACACCACGTATCCGCATGTAGACACCTACGAGCGCGGCTACGAGGCGACCACGATTCTCCAGCGCCTTTTCGATGGGCAGACGGCCATCACCACTGCGCTCGCCTGCCCGCCAATGCTCGTACCTCTCCCGCCGCAATGCACGACCGAGGAGACGCCGATGCGTCAGGTCCTGCGGCTCGCGGAGCGCGAGCGGCGGCGTCCGGGAGTGCTCACCATCAGTGTCGCGGGGGGATTCCCCTACAGCGATGTCCGCGACGCCGGCCTGCGCGTGCTCGTTTCGACTGCGGGCGATGCGGAATTAGCGCGATCCGTCGCTTGGCGCGTCGCGGACGAGGCGTGGCGGCGGCGCGCGGAATTCGTGCCTTCGCTCACGTCGGTTGGTGAGGCGATGCGGCGGATCGCCGTAGCCGACCGGTTTCCCGTTGTACTCGCGGACAGCGGCGACAATCCGGGCGCGGGCGCGCCATGCGACGGCACGACACTGCTCGCCGCGCTACGTGAGACCCGGCAGCGCGATGCCGTCATTGGCGTGATCCGCGATCCTGAGACTGTCGCGCAGGCGGTCGCGGCGGGCACGGGAGCGGAGATCGCGGTGCGATTGGGCGGTAAGACAGATGACCGGCACGGCGTGCCGGTGATCGCCGTTGCCCGCGTGGCGCGCATCACGGATGGCGTCTTCACCAATACGGGGCCGATGGGAACGGGCGGCCGGACGCGGATGGGCACGACGGCGGTTCTCGATCTCGATGGCATCGCGGTTATCGTCACCGATCAGCGCGTCCAGGCGCTCGATCTTTCGCTCTTCCGCAGTGTCGGCATCGAGCCGACAGCGGCGCGCGCGATTGTCGTCAAATCGAGCGTCCACTTTCGCGCCGCGTTCGCGCCGGTCGCCGCGACGATTATTGACGTAGATACACCGGGGATCAGCAGCCCCCACCTCGAGCGGTTCGCCTTTCAGCGCGTGCGCCGCCCGATCTGGCCGCTCGATACGGATGTCGTCTACGTACCGGGAGGATGATCGTGGACCCAATTCGCGCGCGCGAAACGGCGCGACGCGCGCATCTCGTTGATGTCGCGGCGGGGCGCGCGCCTGCTGACCACATCCTCGCCAACGCGCGGATCGTCAATGTCCATACGGGTGAGATTGAAGAAGGCAATGTCGCGATCTACGACGGCCGGATCGCGGCTGTCGGGCCATACACGTGGGGCGCGGCGACGGACGATCTCGGCGGCCGGCATCTCGCACCGGGCCTGATGGACGCCCACATTCATCTCGAATCGAGCCTGCTCTGGGTGACGGAGTTCGCGCGCGCCGTCATCCCACATGGCACCAGCGTCACCGTTTCCGATCCGCACGAAATCGCCAATGTGCTTGGCCTCACCGGCATGCGGGCGTTGATCGCCGGGACGCGTGACCTGCCGATGTCGTGCTTCTTCACGATGCCTTCCTGCGTCCCCGCCAGCCCGCGCGAGACGGCGGGCGCGACCTTCGGGCCGGACGAGATCGCCGAGGGGCTGGCAATCCCGGAAGTGATTGGCCTCGGCGAACTGATGGCCTATCCGCCCGCGATTGGCGGCGTGCCGGAAGTTCTTGCTCGCGCTATTGCAGCGGAGGAGGCGCACCGACCAATTGACGGCCATGCGCCCGGCGTGCGCGGCACCGATCTTCAAGCATACATCGCCGCCGGGCCGCGCTCCGATCACGAATCGGTCGCGCTCGACGAAGCGGCCGAGAAATTGCGGCGCGGTATGTCCATCATGATTCGTGAAGGCTCGACGGAGCACAATCTCGCCGCCCTGCTGCCACTCGTCAATGACCGGACATGGCCCTTCATCATGTTCTGCTCCGATGACCGGGAGTGCTCGACGCTAGTCGCGGATGGGCATATGGATGAGACGCTACGGTGCGCGGTGCGCGGTGGTCTCGATCCAATCCGCGCGCTGCAACTCTGCACGATCAACACCGCACGATACTGGAACCTCCGCGATCGCGGCGCCATCGCGCCGGGGATGCACGCGGATATGGTCGTGCTGGACGACCTCACATCTTTCCGCGTCCTGCGAACGTATCATGCGGGCATCTGCGTGGCGGCGGAGGGCATGCCGCTCTTTGAGCGCGCGCCCGCGATCCCGGGCGTATTGCGGCGGACGGTGCATATCGGCGAGTTCGGCATCGCGCGGCTCGGCGTGCCGGCAGATGGCAGCCCGATGGACGCGGTGGGGATCATCCCCGGTCAGATCGTCACCGAGCATCTTCGCGTCGTACCGCGCGTCGTGGAGGGATACGCGCAAGCCGACCCCGACCGGGACATCCTCAAACTCGCCTGCATCGAGCGACACCGTGCGACGGGAAATGTCGGCGTCGGTCTCGTCGTCGGCCTCGGATTGCGGGAGGGAGCGATTGCCTCTTCCGTCGCGCACGACGCGCACAATATCATCGTCGCCGGCACGAACGACGATGATATGACCCGCGCCGTGCGCGCGGTCGAGGCGATGGACGGCGGCCTCGCGCTCGTCCTCAATGGCGCGGTGCGCGGCCAGATGCCGCTGCCAGTTGCCGGGTTGCTCTCCGACCAGCCCGCTGCGTCAGTCGCGCGGGCGCTTGAACATCTCTCGCGACAGGTGCAGGCGCTCGGCTCGCCCCTCCCCGCGCCATTCGCGACGCTCTCCTTCCTCGCCCTCTCGGTCATCCCGGCCGCCCGCGTCACCGATCAAGGGTTCGTCGCGCTCTAATTTGGTTGGTGGTAGCAGGCTTTCACCAATTTGTCAGTGTTCATCTATGCCGCCAATGCGCCGCCGCCGAATCGCTTTCTGTTGCCGTCGGCGCGCGCGGCGATCCAGCTTCAAGGCCCAGCGGCTGACGACGACCGCGAGAAGCGCGGCAACGACGAGGCCGACGATCAAAACCGTTACTCCGACCTGCACAGACATTACGTGGCTCCTTCGAGAGGCTGATCCGCGTCATCGGGCGTTGGCGCGACCGGGACCGGCATGATCCCGATGGTATACGACTGCTCGACGATCCCGCGCCGCACGCGCTGTTCCGCCGCCGCCAGTCGTTCGATGAGCGGGTTTTCCGGGCGTACGGCCCGGAGCATCGTCCGCGCCTGATGCATGATATCGAGGGACTTGTTGAACGCGAGCACGACATCGCCTTCGCTGAGGCCGACTTTCTCGACAATGCGCTCCATCACCGCCCCACGGCACCATGCCCGCAGCGCGCCATAGAAGAGCGGGTGATACCCCGTGGTGATTGCAAGCCCGGCTCGGCGCTCCGCCACGAGGATACCGTGCGTCAGATCATCGAGACGCTCACGTATGAGAGAGAGGTGACGTGGCAACTCGAAGGTGTTTTCGAAGCGCGCGTCCCGATCATACGCGAACCACGAAAGTACTTCCGCCACATCCTCCGCCGCGAGATCCTCTAGCCAGCCGCGATCAATGAGTTCCGTGATGACCAGCCCGTTCGTATCGAAAATATCGGCCAGTAGGTCCGCTTTCGGTGTCGTATGGCCGCGGTGCAGATAACCAAATTGATGGAGCACGGCTGCGATGCCGCGAATCAGATTCCGCGTCTGCGCGTCATCCGTCCGCGATTCTTGCGCGGCCCGCTCCGCCATAATCTGGCGCTCGCGCATGAGCCGTTCGAGGACGCCGAGATTGCGGCGGTGCTCGTCGCGGACGGGGCAGGCATCGCAGACGTGCGCCCGCTGCTGCTCGGTGAGGCGACGCACCGCGTCGTGCGCCGTACGCGTCGCGTCGCGCGCGATGTCCAGGTCTTCCCGCTGCACGAGACGGCGGGAAGCGCGGTGCTCGGACAACCACGCGTCGAGATCGGGCAGGCCGAGCGCCACGACAGCCGCCCGGAGCGTGTCCCACTCCGGGGGTGTGAGGACATTGGCGACACTTTCGGTATCCTCTGATAACGCGATCAGCGCCTCTGGCGGCGCGATTGCCGCGTCCGGCGAGGGCAGGTGATCAATCTGCCGGTATTCGCTGACGATGCTAATAGCGAGCGGCGTATCCGCATCGGCCAGGCCAAACAGGAAGCGGCCAATCGCCGCGCGTGTCGCGTCAGCCGGCCTGCCGAGGTAGACGCCCCATCCTCTCTCCCGGATATGAATCATCGCGCCGGCCGGCAGGGTGCGGAAGACCTGCCGCAAGACATGCCGCGTCGGCTCCTTCCACGGGCGGTCATCGGTCATCATCAGCACACGCGTCTCATCCTCCCGCGCGCGCCGTTCCTGCGTCTCCGCGAGTTTTATGCCGCGTCCGAGCGCCCGGTACTCTTCGAGCAGGTCATCGCCGCCCTCATAGCCGAGCAAGCACCCCTTCGATACCGTCGCGATCCGCTCCTCAAGGGCCATCAGATCCATCTCAGTATCACGGACGCGCCGGTTCGTCTGGTATTGCAGCAGGCTCTGGCTCAGCAACTGGCGCACCCGCTCCCCCGCCGGGGGGTCCCAGAGATTGAGAACGGTGTTGTAGCGCACCGAAAACCCGCTCCGCACCGGATGGAGTGGGCCGGTGGCAATCTGCAACATCTCCGTGAACGAGACGCGCGGGCTGTATGGCGTCACGACATGACCGAGTGCATCCATCCCCCGCCGGCCCGCCCGGCCCGACATCTGCTGAAACTCATTCGCGATCAGCGGGCGGCGGCGGCGGCCATCCCACTTGCTGAGGCGGCCAATCACGCATGTCCTCGCCGGCATATTGACGCCGAGCGCTAGCGTATCGGTTGCATAGACGACGCCGATCAGCCCACTCATGAAGAGCGTCTCGACCAACTGCTTCAGGATCGGCAACAGGCCCGCGTGGTGGTAGCCGATGCCACGCCGCGCCAGCCGGACGATCTGCGCGACCTGCGCCAGTTGATGATCTTCCGTTGCAAGCAGACGAAGGTGTGCCGCGATGATCGCGTCAATCGCCGCCGCCTTCCCATCCGTCGCGAAGTCCACGCCCACCGCGGCGGCATGCTGCGCCCAGACTTCGCAGTCCTTGCGGCTGAATTGGAAGTAGATCGCGGGCAGCAGTTCCTGCCGCTGAAGAGTGAGAATAATCTCCGTCGGTGTCGGCTCGTCGCGCTCCTGTTGCATGTCGAGGGCATCCTCTTCCCACGACTGGCCGCGAAAGATGCGGCGCTGCTCGCCGCCGATGTCCGGAAAATCCGCCACCTGCCGCCCAGTGCGGTCAATAATAAGGTGCAGCGCGCCATCGAGGTAGTAATAGAGCGCGAGCGGCACGGCACGCTCGTCGTATGTGATCAATTGGATCGGTCGGTGCGTCCGGCCGATCCATGCCGCGATCTCCTGCGCATTCGAGACGGTCGCGGAGAGGCAGACCAATTGGATATGTTCCGGGCAGAGAATGATTGCCTCTTCCCACGTCGTGCCGCGTTCGGGATCGGCGAGGAAATGGATCTCATCGAAGATGATCGCGTCCACCGTGTCCATCTCCCACGGTGCCTGGATGAGCATATTACGCACGACCTCGGTCGTCATCACGAGGATCGGCGCGCGGGGGTTGACCGTCACATCGCCCGTGAGCAGCCCGACCGCATCGCCGTAGCGCGCGCGCAGATCGCGGAATTTCTGATTGGAGAGCGCCTTGATCGGCGTCGTGTACATCACCCGCGCGTGGCGGGCAACCGCAGCATGGACGGCATATTCCGCGACGACCGTCTTTCCCGTCCCGGTCGGCGCGGCAACCATCACGGATTCGCCGCGTTGCAGAAGGGCAATCGCATCTTCCTGAAAGGGATCGAGCGGAAACGGATAGAGCGCATGAAAGGATGACCGCGATGCGCCAATCGGTTCACCGTCACCCGGCGAACCGGTGGCACCGCCCGCCGCGTCGTCATTGCTGTGAGAATAGGGAGAATCCAAGTGTGGCGTTGTCAAATTCGGATTCACTCACGTCCATACCGGTCAAGGGGTCGCGTTCATCCACCGACGCAAAGTGTAACACATGACGATAGAGGACCTTCGTTTGCTATACTATGATGAGGAAATAGGCGCGTTTTGCGCCCGACAATGAACCGAGGGAATCCAATGCTTGAACACATCCTGTCCACACTCGAAGATCTCCGCGACCGTGTCGAGGTCGCGCAGGAGCGTCTTTGACCTCGCCAATAAGGAAACCCAGATTACCGAATTGAACGCACAATCCGGCGTGGAGGGCTTCTGGGATGATCCCCAACAGGCGCAACGGGTCATGCAGCGACTGACCAATCTACAAAATCAGGTGAGCGCGTGGCGCGCGCTTGCAGGCGAAATTGCCGATGCATGCGAAATGGCTGACCTTGCCCGCGATGACGCAGCGATTGTGCCAGAGCTGGAGGGCGAAGTCGCGGACTTGCGCGCACGGCTCGATCAGATGGAGTTCGACCTGATGCTCGCCGGGCCGCACGACGGCGCGAACGCGATCCTGGCGATCCACGCCGGCGCGGGTGGCACGGAATCGCAGGATTGGGCCGATATGCTGCTGCGGATGTACTTACGCTGGGCGGAGATACGCGGCTTCGCGACCGACATCGTGGACCTCACCGAAGGTGAAGAAGCGGGGATCAAGAGCGCGACGATCGAGATACGCGGCGACTACGCGTACGGCTACGCGAAGGCCGAGCGCGGCGTGCATCGCCTCGTGCGCATCTCACCCTACGATGCGAGCAAGCGGCGGCATACCTCATTCGCACTCGTCGAGGTACTGCCCGAAATCGAGGACGACGCGGAAATCGTCATCGCCGACGACGATATTCGGGTGGATACCTACCGTGCCTCCGGCGCGGGCGGCCAGCACGTCAACAAGACGAGCAGCGCGATCCGCATCACGCATCTGCCAACCGGCATCGTCGTCACCTGCCAGAACGAACGCTCGCAGGGCCAGAACCGCGAGACCGCGATGAAGATTCTCCGCGCCCGCCTCCTTGAGCGGCGTGAAGCGGAGCGGGCGGAGGAGCAGTCCGCGCTGAAGGGCGAGCATGTCGCGGCGGGTTGGGGGAACGCGATCCGCTCGTATGTCCTGCATCCGTATACAATGGTGAAGGATACACGCAGCGGCTACGAAACATCGAACACGCAAGCGGTGTTGAATGGTGAGATTGACGGTTTCGTGAACGCCTATTTGCGCTGGCATATGGGGGATGCCCCCGCTGCCGGAGACGAGGATGTCGCATGAGACGCCGCCGGGTGCTCCTTCTGCCGCTCGTGGTCTGCCTGCTCGCGTCGCCCGCACGCGCGCTCCTCACACCGATTGGCGCGGCGGCACCCGTCACCGTCAGCGCGAGTACAGCCACGCCGCACTTCCCGCAGAACATCGCCTTTCATCTGGAGGCGGGCGCGGCCTCCGGCGAGATTACCGCCGTCAATCTGCTCTACCACGCCGCGAACACGCCGGTGACGAAGCGCGTGCGCGTGCCGGCGGAACGCGGGCAGCGAATCAGCCTCGATTACGCCCTCGACACCCAGGCCGATTTCCTCCCGCCCGGTCTCGACATCGAGTACCGCTGGGCCTTCACCCTGAGCGACGGCACGCAGTATCGGACCGATCCCGCGACACTCTTCTACATGGACGACCAGCAGCAGTGGAAGAAGAAGACGAGCGGTCAGATCACCCTCTGGTGGTACAGCGGCGATGATGCGTTCGGTCAGGATGCCATTGATACTGCAACACGGGCAACGGAGAGGTTGAAAAAGACCTTCAATGTGACGGGCGACCGGCCCATCCGCATACTCATCTATTCCAACGCGCGCGATCTGCGCGTCGCGCTGCCGCCCAATAGCGCGGAATGGATCGGTGGCGGTGCGACAACGGACCTGGGCATCATCCACGCGGCGATCGCGCCGGGCCAGTCGGCAGCATCGGAAATCCGCCGGATCCTCCCGCATGAGATGAGCCATATGATCGTCTATCAGGCGAGCCTCAATCCCTACAATCATCCGCCGCTCTGGCTCGATGAAGGTCTTGCGGTGCATAACCAGGAGACACCCGATGTCCGCTTCCGGCCGCTTGTCCGGGATGCGGCGGACACCGGGAAGTTAATCCCGGTTCGCGCGCTGGATTCCCCGTTCCCCTTCAATGCCGATCAGGCGCTCCTGTCGTATGCGGAGAGCGAAAGTATCGTTAATTTCATTATCAACGCGTACGGAAACAAATACATCGGCGCGCTCGTCTCGGCGTTCAAGGACGGACTCTCCTACGATCAGGTCGTACAAACGGTGCTCAAAGAGAGCATCGAAGACCTCGACAAGGAATGGAAGGCGAGCCTCAATTACAGCGGCGATCAGGGCGGTATCACCGGCTAAGCCGCATGTCGCCCGCGTGCATGGCATCGCTCCTGCATAGATCGAAGCGAGACACGACGCAGGAGTGAATGAGGCATGTCTTCCCCACCAACGATTGACGAGAGTCCGACGACGGACCCGACGCGTACGATGCCCCTACCGAATCGCGGTCGCGCGCGGCGATTGGTCGCGTTGTACATCTTTCTCGCCCTCCTTGCGATCATCATCGGTGTCGCGGTTGGTGTGCGCCGCCACGGGGCGGCAGGAATCGGGAGCAATGCGACGCCGGCAGAGCAATCGGTCGTCGCGACAGCGCCGCCCGGCGTGCCATCGCCCACACCGCTCGCCACAAAATCGCCAACGCCGACGCTCGTGCCACCGACGGAATCCCCGCCCACGCCCATCCCACCGACCGCACCCGCACTTGCCGCGCCCATCCGCCCCCCTCCTGCCGTCAATGGCAACCAGAATGGCCCGCATGACAATGGTAACGGCAACGGGAAGGGGAAGGGCAAAGGAAAGGGCGATTAGGGCGGCTCGACGGTCGGATGATGCCGGTGCATACTCCCTCATGGAGGGATACTATGCCGGTGAAGAACGACACGATCACGTGCGTACCGGGCGTGCGCGTTGGACAGCACACGAACAACGAGGATGTCACGGGATGCACGGCGGTCATACTCCCTCCCGAGGGGGCACGATGCGTCGTGGATGTTCGGGGTGGCGCGCCGGGCACGCGCGAGACGGCGCTGCTCTCTGAAGGGTCCGCGGCGCGCGTCCATGCGATTTTGCTTGGCGGGGGCAGCGCGTTTGGTCTGGCGGCGGCAGACGGCGTGATGCGCTGGCTGGCAGAACGCGGCGCGGGACTTTCCACAGCCGCCGGTGTCGTGCCAATCGTCCCCGCCGCGATTATTTACGATCTGGCAACCGGCAATAGTGTCGCACCGACGCCGGAGATGGGGTATGCGGCAGCCGAAGCGGCAAGCGTTGCGCCGGTTGCCTGCGGGAGCGTCGGTGCCGGGGCAGGAGCGACGGTCGGCAAACTGCATGGCCGCGCGTTCGCGATGAAAGGCGGCATCGGCTCAACGTCCACTGTCGTGCGTCTCGGAGCAGGCGAATTTACGGTCGGGGTGATCGTTGTCGTCAATGCGGTCGGCGATGCCTGGGATGTCCAGCGAAACGTTATCGTGGCGGGTGCCCGTGATCAGCACGGCTGGCTGCATGGGAGAAGCAACCTCGTACACGACCGCAATGCTAGGCCGCAACCGGGGACGAACACGACGATCGGCGTGATCGCCACGGACGCACCCATTGCGCGCCACTGCCTCATACGCATGGTGATAGGCGGACATGACGGACTCGCACGAGCGATCCGCCCCGCGCATACCGCCGCTGACGGCGATACGCTTTTCGCGCTCACGACGGCACCCGACGAGCGCCCGATGGAGACGATTGATGTGCTCCGCATCGCGACCGCTACGGAGCATGTGATGGAGACGGCGATTGTGCGCGCCGTGCAAGCGGCGGAGACGCGCGGCGGCCTTCCCGCCGCGCGCGATCTGCCCCCTTACTTGTAGATCGTCTTCAGCTGGTCCTCGGCGAACTTGATGGCGTCGTCCGCCGATGCGCCATTGACGGCCTTTGCGAACATCTGGTTGATCAGGTACGTGTTGTTGACTTGCGCCGCATTGGTGTCCGGCGGGCCCGGGTAGCCGAAAATGACGGTGCTCTGATCGTTGATCGTGTCCTGAAGGATGCTGAACTTCGGAACGTCGCTGAGCACCGGCATCGGCTTCTTCAGCCAGGAATTCAGCAACGGCAGTTCGTACCCCTGGTTCGCCTTCGTACCATTCAGCCAGTCGTCCATGTGGTCAACGATTAATTGCTGCGCCGCGCCTTGCTGCTTTGACCAGTTCCAGACACCCCAACTGTAGGGGCCGGACGCGACCATGAAGCGCCCCTTCGGCCCGGCCGGCGGCAGTGAGAAGAGGCAGGCATCCTGGATCTCCTTTTTGGAAGAGAGGTATGCGCTGATCGGGTTGAGGATGAAACTTCCCGCACCCGACGCGAGCAGGAGGTTGTTCCCGGAGTCGTCCCACCCAAGGACTTCGGGCGTCATCGCATTCTTGAACAGTTCGACGACGTAATTGATGGCGTCCTTCGTCTCGGGTGAGTTGATGGCGACGGTTTTGCCGTCCTTCTCAATCCACTTTCCGCCAAAGCCATAGAGGATCGAGTTCAGGTGGCTGCTTGAGTCAAAGGAACCCTGGTTGATCCCCAATCCGACCGGATGCCCGGCTTTCTTCAACGTGGTTCCGGCCTTCAGCAGATCGTCCCACGTATCAACCGGCTTGGTGATGCCTGCGGCATCGAAGTAGTCTTTCCGGTAAATGCCGGGATAGGGAATAACGAAGTCCGGGACACCCTTCCAGACGCCATTCACTATGGCGACTTGCTTCGCGGCAGCAATGTAGCCGCCGTATTTCTTATCGAGGTAGTTGGCAGGAACGGAGACATCAACCAGGTTCTCCGCAAACAGATGTACGTCCGTCGGGAACTGCAACTGCGTCAGATCGTGGCCGCCTTTAATGGCGACGTCCGCCGACGCCTTCGTGACGACGGTATTCGTCGGGACATGATCCACGGTCACTTTCAGGCCGTTTTTCGTGCCCCAGTCCGTCGCCCACTTGTCGAAGTAATCATCGAACGCCGGGACGTAGTGCGCCCACATCAGGAGCTTGAGCGTGCCGCCCTTCTCGACGACCGGGCCGGCGTATTTTGCATTGGGATCGCCCGTCGTGGCAGCCGCGCTGCCTGCTGGCGCCGTCGTCGCACTGCTGCCCGCCGCCGCGCTGCCAGTGGTTGTGGTCGCGGCTGGCGCTTTGGTCGCCGCGGTTGTCGCCGCCGCTGTCGCTGCGGAGGGCGCGGTTGTCGCGCTCGAGCCAGCTGCAGCTTTCGGGGTATCCGTCGCGCTGCCGCCGCACGCGGCGAGAATTGCGGTCAGCGCGGTTGCCGCCGCGCCACCAAGAAATCCCCGACGTGTGAGAACCGAACGCGCGGAGCGCAGATCACGTTTGTCCATCTTTCTTCCCTCCTGAATCGCGTCGCACCATCCCATTCACCCAACGGCATGGCGCCCCGCCCGAGATTCGCGACAGATGATTGGCGTTGCCGGCCCATAGAACCGCGACATCGCCGCCCATTCGAACCATTCCCGCGCGGTGCCTCCTCTCACGTCCACGGATCCGCCAGTGTTCCATACACGTCGCGCCGGTGCGCCGCCACTCAGAGCGGCCAGTCGTGTTCCCCTACTTGACTGAACCGGCCGTGATCCCCGTGATGAAATCATCGAGGAAGAAATTGTAGAGAATCGCCACCGGCAACCCGGCGATGATCCCGCCCGCCATCAGTTCACCCCAGTAGAAGACATCCCCACGAATAAGGTCGGTGACGACGCCGAGCGTGACGGGCTTGCTCTCCTTGGTGGAGATGAACGTAAGGGCGTAGATGAATTCCTGCAATGCCAGCGTGAAGGCGAACATCATGATCGAGAAGATGCCCGCGCGGCTGAGTGGCAGGACCACGCGCCGGATCGCCTGCATTCGGTTGCACCCGTCAATGAGCGCGGCCTCCTCGATGTCGAACGGAATCGTCTTGAAGAAACCCATCATCAGCCACGTACAGAAGGGGATCGTGAAGGTTGGATAGATAATGATGAGCGCCCAGATGCTGTCTGTCAGGTGCAACCGCGCGACGACCTGTGAGAGCGGGATAAAGAGAAGGGAGGGTGGCACGAGATAGGTGAGAAAGATGCCAATCGAGAGCGCCCCCGAACCGGGCAAATTCAGGCGCGCGAGCGCGTAACCGGCCGGAACGGCGGCGATGACGGTAATGATGACCGTGCCGAGGGCGATAACGTACGAGTTTATCAACCAGCGGCTGAACGCCGTCCGCTCGAAGAGGTACTGCACATGGCCGAACGTCGGCTTGTCCGTAAACCAGAGCGGGAAATGCGCGAGGTTATAGAGGTCATCGTTTGCCTTGAATGTTGTGATAATCATGTAATAGACGGGGAAAATCGCGATAATGATGAAGATCGCGATCCCGGCAAGAAAGGCGATCCGTCGAATGACATCGCCCACGGATTCC
>JAICJW010000173.1 GCA_025928215.1 Chloroflexia bacterium
GCAGTTGTTCACGGAAAACACCCTGACGCCGATCCTGCCGCTTCTCAATAAGCCATCGACGGAGACATTCTGGCGGGTCGCGCGCCTCTGGGCCGTCGTCCTGGTGACGAACCTGATCGGCGCGCTCGCCTTCGCGTGGGTGGTCGGGCATACGGCGGTCTTCCGGCCGGAGACGCGCGCGGCATTCGCAGCGATTGGCCAGGAGGCGCTCAATGGGAACTTCTGGACGGTCTTCCTGCGCGCGATCTTCGCGGGCTGGCTGATCGCGCTGATGGTTTGGCTCTTGCCCGGCGCGGAAACAGCCCGCCTGATGATTATCATCATCATCACCTTCCTCGTTGGCCTCGGCGGATTGGCGCACATCATCGCCGGTTCCGTCGAGATCTTCTATCTGTTGATGACGGGTGGGGCATCGTGGGCGCACGGGATCGGCGGCTGGCTCATCCCGACGCTCTGCGGCAATATTGTCGGCGGTCTCTCGCTCGTCGCCGCGCTCAATCATGCGCAAGTTACCTCCGGGGGCGGTGAAGACAGCGCGTGAAACGGGCTAGGACGTACGCAGTTCGTGAGGGAAAGCCCGGTGAAGCAGGCTTCAGCCTGCCGGACGCTGGCAGGCTGAAGCCTGCTTCACCAAGGAAGATGCATTCAACGACGTAACTCCTACGGGCGGTAGTGGGTCAGTTTGAACCGTGCTGTGCCGGGGTCTCAAGCAGGGCGGCAATCTCGGCCACTGTCCACTGATGATCTGCGATGCCCGCCTTCATCGTCGGGGTTTGCCCGTTTAGCGCCATGTGGGGGCGGGCGAAGTTGTAATAGAGGAAGTGCAGCGATACCGCCGCCGCAAGGTTCTCCACCTTCTTGCTGAACGCATTGGTCAGGCGGGTGAAGCGGCGCATGCCCATTCGCATCGTCAGGTTCTGCCGCTCGACATACGATGTGCTGATGTGTGCGGGGTCAGGCTCGCCCGTCATCACGTTCGTTTCCGTGCCGATGCACTTGGGCGGACTGTACCGCTTCTCATCGCCCGCCTCTTTGCCGTAAATCTTGATGAGCACCGCGTAGTCAACGTCATGCCCGAACGCATCGTAGACGGCAGTCAGATAGGGCTTGTAGCCGTCCGTGGTCAACTGTACGCGGTTTGTCAGCCGGGAACGCAGATCGTCCATGAAGATCATCGCGGTTTCGGTGTCACGTTCGCCAACGAGCCATGAGGGAACGAGTTTGGTATCGGCGTCAATCGCCGTCCACGTCCACACGTCGCCATAGCCAAACTGCCCTTCATGTTCGGGTGCGGTGTTCTTTTCCTTGTTGTGGCAGAATGACCATATCTCGTCACATTGGATGCGTGTGCAGGGAAGGTCGCGCATCACGGCGTCCTGATAGGCGGAACAGGCTTTCCCCACGGCAACGAGCAGTTTGGCGACGGTGTTCTTGGTAACGCCGGTCATGCGAACGGTGGCACGAATCGAATTGCCCTCAACAAGGGCGCGGATGACCTCTGTTCGTTTGTCGGTGCTCAGAATATTCAAGCCGCTTCCCTTCACGATACATCGCCCGATTTCCCTTGCTATATCTCCCCCACCGAAGAATATAATGGTTGCTACGGCTGGCTCGACTTCGACGCCCCCATTCTCGCCCCATTTACAACGGTCGCATCGACCGGATCAATCGGCGAGGCATTCGTTCAGACGGAACCATGCGGCGTGAATGATGATTGCCTCATCTTGTTGCCGAAGGATACGTCGCTCCCTCTCGCGTCCCTTTTTATCGCTGCGGCAACCATCCGTATCGAACGGTGGCGATTCAGTTACGGGCGAAAATTGACGCCGCAACGGATCGCTCATTTTGTCATGCAACGCGATACCGCACTGGAGGCGTGGGTGCATGAATCGCTCTCGCAGTGGGAGAGGGTAAACACAGGAGCCCTCGCAACAACGCGCCCTTTGGCTGAAGAAGAAGTGTGAATTGTGCCTGACAGGTCAAATCTCGTCCCCTAGAATTCAAACTGACCCACTACCGGAGTATGACATGCGCGTGTGTATGGGGCGGCGGCGGTTGCTGCGGTCGGTCGGCGCGAGCATCCTGGGTATTGCCGTCACGCCGCTCCTCACTGGCTGCCCAACGAACGAAAGCCATGTTGTCACGGTCATCATGAACCCGCAGAGCGTCTTCGCACCCTCCGGCCTCACCATCCCGAAGGGGACGACGGTCATCTGGAAGAACAGCGACTCAAGCCCGCACACGACTACCTGCGATCCCACGAAGGTGCGGAACGCATCGAGCATTCATCTGCCCACCGGCGCGATGCCCTGGGATTCCGGCGAGCTGTACGTCGGTGAAACCTTCACGCGCACCTTCGATGTGCCGGGTACGTATATCTACCTCAGCGTCCCCGATGAGGGGCAGGGCATGATCGGCACAATCACCGTCCGCTGAGAAGTGATCGTTTACGATGATCTCTTCGTTACCGGATCAACGACCGCCAATTGCATATATTCAACGGTCCTGATCGCCCCAAGTATCTGCCGCACGACGGGCGGCGCCCAGCGACGGCTGGGGTCCCTCACAATGCGCGGATGCGTCAGAGCAATGCGCTTGCGTCGCGTCTCGATCTCACAGCCGCCCGCTGCCATCACGTTGCGTACCCAGTCGCTCTCCGCGCCATAGGTGAACGCGATGCGGTAGCCGTCGCCTCCACGGAAGACGTTGACGGGCGTCCGGTACGTTTTTCCGGATCGCCGCCCGGTGTGGAAGAGAAGGGCAAAGCCGGGGAGCCAGCCAACGATATGGCGAGTGATGCGGTTAAGAATGCGACGATTGAAGCGCGCCATCCCACGCGGTATTGCCATTGCGATTCCTCCTTTGTTATGCCGCCTGCCGACCCAACGCGCGCGTGCCGACCGCGAGCAGCAGGAGCGCGACGCCGCAAAGTACCGCCAGATCGAGCGCGATACCGCCGAAGCCCGCGCCCCGGATCATCACGCCGCGCAACGCATCCACGGCATACGTGAGCGGCAGAATATACGCCAGTTGCTTCAGCACAACAGGAAGCGTCGCAACCGGCCAGATCACGCCGGACATCAGCACCTGCGGCACGATCACGAGCGGAATCAATTGCACCGCCTGTAACTCGTTCGCGGAGACCGTCGAGAAGGCGAGGCCGAGCGCGACGCCGATGATGACGAGCAACGTCTGCACGAGCAGCACGAGGGCGAGATTGCCGTGATAATGGATGCGGAGCACACCGACGAGGAAGGCGAGCACGATCACCGACTGCGCGACGCCGAAGACGAGGAAGCCGCCGAGATAGCCAAGCACCGTCTCCGTCGTCGTCGCGGGGGAGGCGCGCAGCCGCTCCAATGTCCCCTGGCTCCGCTCCCGCAGCACGCCGACCGCGCTGAGGAGATAGGTGAAGAGGATGACGAAGAGACCGATAAGGGCCGCCGCGAGCGTGTCGGTCGTCGTAAACTCCGGCCCGGCGTGCAAATAGGTCGTTGGGAGAGGCTGACCGAGCGTGGAACCAACCGCCGCCCCGCCCGCGAGGGCCGCGCGAAGCAGCCGCGCCGCTTGCTCCGCCCCCTGCGTTCGCCCCGGATCGGCGCCGTCCACAAGCAACGTTGCGCCGCTCGCACCGTCACGCGGGACGACGAGAACGGCGTAGACATCGCCATCTCGAATCGCCTGCTCGGGCGATTTGGCGCCGATCCCCTTCAGTTTCGGGCCGCCCTGCGGCACGGGGAGGGCGATTCCCGGCGGTATTCCCGGACCCGTTACCGCCATGGTGAGCGACTCGCTGCCACTGCGAATCAGCGCCGTCATCAGCCCCATGATGATGACCGGCACGACGAAAACCAGCGCCAGCGACCGCCGATCCCGCCGAAATTGCCAGAGAATCCGTAGTGCGATGATACCCACCCGATTGAACACGGTCGTTTCTCCCTCAAAGTAACGAGGAGGTATGCATCGTCTCGTTACTCATTACGCGCGACGCATTGCTTCCTCGCGCGATGCGCAGAAACGCCTCTTCGAGCGTCGCGGTCTGTGTGGCGGCCATCAGATGTTGGGGGGTGTCCTCCGCGATCGTCTTCCCGTCGCGGACCATGCCGAGGCGGTCGCAGCGCACCGCTTCATCGAGCTGATGGGTGGAAACGATCAGCGTCGTGCCATCGGCGGCGAGGCGCGCGAAATACGCCCAGAAGGCGAGGCGCAGTTCCGGGTCAATCCCGACCGTCGGCTCATCGAGGAGGGCGAGGCGCGGCTTGTGGATGAGCGCAACGGCCAATGAGACGCGCTGCTTCATCCCGCCGGAGAGTGTGCCGACAACGGCGTTCACCCGGTCGCTGAGGTTGACGAGGGTGAGCAATTCCGCCATCCGCTCCCGCTGTATCTGCTTCGGCACGCCAAACAGGGTGGCGAAGAAGCGCAAATTCTCGGCAACCGTCAGATCATTGTAGAGCGCCTCCAGCTGCGTCATGTAGCCGATATGCGGCGCGACGCTCCGGCTCGGCATACGCGCTCCGAGGACGGTCAACGCGCCGCCCGTCGGTGCGATCAACCCGGCGATAGCGCGGATCAGCGTCGTCTTGCCCGCGCCGTTCGGCCCGATCAGGCCGTACGTTTCGCCCTCGTTGACGGTGAGGGTTAGCCCATCGAGCGCGCGCCGTTCCCCAAATTGAAGGACGGCGCGTTGTGCTTCAACGATTGCGGCCATGTGCGATTCTCCCTTCATTTCCTGACGGGCGAACGAGCGCGCCTTCGAGAAACGTCGTCACGATATGCGCGATGACATTCTCTATCGGCGGCGCGACCGCGAATTGCGACGCGAACATCTCCCGCGTGAGCAAATGAATAAAGAGCGGGCCGATCAGCGATTGAATGGCGAGCGCCGGCTGCATCGGTCGGAGCTGCCCTGCCGCCATTTGCCGCGTCAGGTAGCCGCCGACCATCGGCAGAACGACGCCGAGGACATTCCGCGCGACCGCGTCGCCCATCGCCGGGTTCTGGAACGCTTCGAGCATAATTGTTCGAAAGAGCGCGAAGCGCGGCGTGATCGCGGCGACGATTGCCGTCAGGATGCCAGAGAGGACCGCATGCGGATCGCCCCCCTCCTGATCGCCCGCGCTGATGAGGCGCTCGACGGTCGCGAAGGGCGCGTAGCGGGCGATGATGGCGGCAAAGATCGCTTCTTTGCTCTCGAAATGCCAGTAGAAGCCTGCTTTGCTCATCTCCGCCACCTGGGCGATGGCATCAACCGTTGCACCCGCGTAGCCCTGCGCGGCGAAGACGGACATCGCCGCGTCGAGCAGCGCTTCCCGCCCGTCGCGCGCGTCCAGCCGTTCCGGTGCAACCCCCGTCGCGAGGAGCGCCTGCCGTACCGCTTCTTTCGAGGGGAAGATGCGGTAGAGCGTCGCCTTCGAGACGCCTGCCGCTGCCGCCATCGCATCCACGGTGACGGCGTCGTATCCCCGCTCCTCGATCAGCGGGCGGATGCGGACCAGAACCGCCGCGCGACGTGTTTCCATCATGCCGGCCCGGTGAACACGCGGTGCAGATAATCGGCCAGCGCACCGGGGTTCGCGGGTTGGCTGCGGAAGCCGATGTAGCCATCCGGGCGAATCACGCAGAGCGCTGGTTTCTTCACCGCATAGCGTCTATGGAACGCGAGCGTCCGATCATCGTAACGAATGTCGTCCCATATTCCGTGCATTGTCGGCCCGCGTCCGGCGGCAATAAGGCGAACTGCGACGACCTCAAAATCCCTTTCCACCATCGTCCGAATCTCCGCCAGCCGTGCGAAGTCAGTGGCGGTGGGGTGCGGGCCGCTCAGGAGCAGCACGATGTGCTGAAGGGGGTCTGTCTCCCGGAGGAGGGACCAGAGCGATGTAGCCGCGCCGGATGGCGTCGCGAGCGGTGCGTCGGGGGCACGCGTACCGGCGCGGGGGCCGCCGCACCGCCCGTCTTGCGCGACAATCGGGCTGTTTCGGTAGTGGATACCCAGCCCCGAGATCGCCCGCTGCATTCCTCGCATAAATACATGGCGGGAGATGACTAGGGGCAGGAGACGATTGCGGATCGCGCATACCATGGGCGACTGGACCGCGATCGTCCGGAACATCAGGTCCGTCTGGCGAAGGACCTGCGCGCCCACGGCATTACGCTCCACGTCATAACTCGCCAGTAGCGCCGAATCCGCCTGCTTCCGCGCGACGAGTGCGAGTTTCCAGGCGAGATTCACTGCATCCTGAATGCCCGTGTTCATCCCTTGCCCACCGGCGGGGCTATGGATGTGCGCGGCATCCCCGGCGACGAAGACACGGCCCTCCTGATAGCGCGCCACCTTGCGGTGATGCAGATGAAAGGCGGTCAACCAGACCGGATCAGTCAACGTCGTTCCAGGCGGGCCGAGCCGGTCCATCAACTGCTGCATCGCCGCGAGTGTCGGTTCTGTCGGGCCATTCTCGGTTGCCTCACTCCACTGCGCGATCAACCGATAGCGGTTCGGTTCGGGGATCGGGAAGGCGAACAGGAAGCCGTGTGTGCCGAGGAATGCATGTACCGCGTCGTGGGCGAGCGCCCAATGAACATGGAGGTCGGCCAGCCAGTAATCGTGCGCGTACGCGGCGCCTTTGAACGGCACGTTCATCCCGTGGCGGACCGCGCTGTGCGCGCCGTCGCAGCCGACGAGCCACCGGCAGCGGGTCGTCTCCTCCTGGCCGTCCGGATGGCCGAGGGTGATGCTCACGCCCTCCGTGTCCGGCGCGAAACGCAGCAATGTGACGCCGCGTTCGACCTCAATTCCGAGGGTAGCCATGCGCTCGATCAGCAGGCGCTCGGTTTCACTCTGCGGAAGCAGCAGGATGGCGGGATATGGCGTATCAAGATCGGTAACGAAGTGGGCCTGACCGAGCGGCGCGCCATTCGCGAAGAGATTGACCCCGCGCGCCCGAATCCCCGCAGCGATGGCGGTATCCGCGATCCCCATCGTCGCGAAGAGTTCTAATGTGCGCGCGTGGATCGCGATCGCCTTCGATTTGTCCGTCGGAGCGAGCGCGCTGTCAACGATGCGACATGCGATCCCGTAGCGCCCGAGTTGCGTTGCGAGTGTCAGCCCGGTTGGGCCGGCACCGACGATGAGGACATCCGTCTCGGGTTCTTGCCGCACCTGAATCACCTTCCGACGCTGACGAGCGGTTCGACCGCCTTGATACTAAACGATACCATCCATTAAGTCAAGGATCGCATCATATTCAGAGGACATTGGGTATGGTACGCTGCGTTGTTACACGCTTGGGGTTGGGCTTTCCCTTGCCGCGTGTCTCCGTGTATGGTATATTTTAAACCGAACAGTAGAGAAATGCGGCGCGCGATTGCGGGCCGGTTCGCAAGTAGCGAACATGGAGAAGGAGGAGTACAGGCTCAATGGCGGATGTGCAGCAGAACGGACACAACAAGGACGCCAATGCCCTCGTGATCGAGGATTTGCGCGTTTCCGTGGCAGACCGGCAGATCGTGCGGGGGTTGAACCTGACGATCCGTCCCGGCGAAGTCCACGCGATCATGGGGCCAAACGGCTCCGGCAAATCCACCCTCGCCAACGCCCTGATGGGCAACCCCGCCTATACCGTGGACGGCGGTCATGCTTGGCTGAAGGGGCAGGACATCCTCGAACTCGAAACGGACGAGCGGGCGCGCCTCGGCCTCTTCCTCGCCTTCCAGTATCCGACGGAGATTCCCGGCGTGCGCGTTGAGGACTTCTTGCGCCTCGCCTACAACTCCACACACGGCACGGACCTGACGCCGATCGAGTTCCGCATGCAATTGTGGGACACGCTTGGCGACTTGCAAATGGACGCCTCGTTCGCCAAGCGATACGTCAATGAGGGCTTCTCCGGCGGTGAGAAGAAACGCAACGAGATCGTCCAGATGGCGATCCTCCAGCCCACGATTGCCGTGCTCGATGAGACGGATTCCGGCCTCGACATTGACGCCCTGCGCATCGTCGCGGACGGTGTGAACAAACTGATCGAACGTGAGGGCGACAAGATGGGCGTGCTGGTGATCACGCATTACCAGCGCCTCCTGAACTACATCAAGCCCGATTTCGTGCATGTGCTCGCCCGTGGCCGGATCATCAAGGAGGGTGGCCCGGAACTGGCGCTCGAACTGGAAGAGAAGGGTTATGGCCCGATGCTCGCCGAACTGGGCGAGGAACTGACGCCGGAAGAGATTGCCGCCCCCAGTGCGACGGTCTAAGGAGCGATAACGATGAGCGACGAAACGACTCAGGACACCCGCGAGCTGCTGCCCCAGGACGAACTGGCGGCGGACCTCGGCATTGACAGTTACCAGACGAAGTACGGCTTCCACGACAGCGAATCGAACTACGCGGTCAAGTTCGAGCGCGGCCTCAGCCACGATGTCGTGGAGCGCATCAGCCAGCTGAAGAAGGAGCCGGAGTGGATGCGGGCGATCCGCCACAAGTCCCTTGACTACTTCGAGGCGCGCCCCTTGCCGATGTGGGGCGGCGACCTGACCGAGATTGATTTCCAGAACATCCACTACTACATGAGTGCGACGGACAAGAACGCGCGCACCTGGGAGGATGTGCCGGATTACATCCGCAACACCTTCGACAAACTCGGTATCCCGGAGGCGGAAAAGAACTTCCTCGCCGGTGTCGGCGGCCAGTACGACTCCGAATCCATCTACCACAACATCTCGATGGACTGGGAGGAGAAGGGCGTTATCTTCTGCGACATGGACACCGCGCTGCGCGAGCACGAGGACCTCGTCAAGGAATATTTCGGCACGATCATCCCGCCGAACGACAACAAGTTCGCCTCGCTGAACACGGCGGTCTGGTCCGGCGGTTCGTTCGTCTATGTGCCGAAGGGCGTCAAGGTGGATTTGCCCCTGCAGGCGTATTTCCGCATCAATGCGGAGAACTCCGGGCAGTTCGAGCGGACGCTGATCATCGCGGACGAAGGTTCGCAGGTTCACTACGTCGAGGGTTGCACCGCGCCGGTCTACGCGACGGAATCGTTGCATAGCGCCGTCGTCGAAATCATCGTCAAGAAGGGCGCGCGCGTCCGCTACACGACGATTCAGAA
>JAICJW010000008.1 GCA_025928215.1 Chloroflexia bacterium
GCGCCGAGGCGGGGTTTTACCTGCACGGGCATGACCATGTCACACCGTTTGATCCCGAGGCGCTGAAGACCGTCGCCGCCGCGATGATCCAGGAGGCCGGCGGCACGCTGCTGCTCCACTCCTTCTTTGTCCAGCCGATCATGGAGGGCGACCGGGTGAGCGGCATCATCGTCGCGAACAAGTCGGGCCTGCAGGCGCTCCGCGCGGAGGTGGTGATTGACTGCTCGGCGGACGCCGATGTCGCGGCGCGGGCGGGCGTCCCCTTCACGATTGGCCGGGAACGCGACGGCCTCATGCAACCGATGACGATGTTTTTCCGCGTCGCGAACGTCAATGACGCCGCCGTTGAGGAATATGTCGTGGCGCACCCCGAGGAGCGCGGCGTCCTCTTTAAGTCGCTCGTTGAGGAGGCGAAGGCGCGCGGGGAATTCCCGATCCCCCGTGAGAAAGTCGGCATCTACCGGACACCGCAGCGGGGCGTCTGGCGCGTCAACACCACACGCATTCAGGGTGTGGACGGGACGAACGTGCAGGACCTGACGCGCGCGGAGATCGAGGGGCGCACGCAGGTTCATGTCCTGATGCGCTTCTTCCGCGACCGGCTCCCCGGCTTCGCCGACGCCACCTTGCTCGACACGGCGACGCAGATCGGCGTGCGCGAGACGCGGCACATGCGGGGCCGCTACACCCTGACCGCTGAGGACCTCTCCACGGGGCGCCATTTCCCGGACGTGATCGCGCGCTATGCCTATCCGATGGATATTCACAGCCCGACGGAAGCAGGCGGCTACTTCTCCGAGTCGGGGAAGACGGCGAACGCGTACGAAATCCCCTTCGGCAGCCTCGTCCCCGTCGGCGTCTCCAACATGCTGATCGCGGGGCGCTGCCTCTCCGCGACGCATGAGGCGCATGCCGCCGTTCGGGTGATGCCCGCCGCGTTCGCGATGGGGCAAGCGGCCGGGACGGCGGCGGCGCTCGGTGTGGAGCATCACGTGCCACCGGGCGATGTGCCGATCCCGCTCCTCCAGCGGACGCTCCTCGCGGCGGGCGCGAATCTCGGGCCGGAGGTCGCGGAGACGGTGAGCGCCGGGCGCTGAGACGAGGCAAGGAGGGCGATGATGGCGACATGGATCCCGACGACCGGCATACCGAGCAAGATGCGGCTGGACGACATCCCGATCGTTGATCTCGATGTTCACCTGCTCGAAGACCCGGATGACCTCGCCACCTGCTGCGATCAGCCGTGGCGGCAGGTGATCGAGCGGCGGCAGCCAATCCCGCCGTTCGGGGGCGGCTACCGCCTCTTCCCGAATTTCCCCGGCCAGTGGGAGCCGCGCCGCCCGATCTCGATCACCCCGGCAGCGCTGCGCGGCGATCTGGACGCCCTCTCCATTGATCTCGCGGTCCTCTTCCCCGAATTTTGCCTCGGCCTCGCCCGCCAGCCCGAGCCGGCCTACGCGATGGCCGTCGCGCGGGCCTATAACCGCTGGATCATGGATCGCTATCTAACGCGCGAGCGCGGCTTCTACGGCGGCATCCTCGCCGCCCCGCAGGACCCGGAAGGCTCCGCGCGCGAGATCGAGCGATACGCCGGTGAGGAGCGCGTCGTCGGCGTCGTGCTGCCAACCTCCGGCGTCAATCCCCTCTGGGGCGACCGGCGCTACGACCCGATCTATGAAGCGGCGCAGGCGGCGGGACTCGCCGTCATGTATCACGCCGGCGGCTCGTTGCAGATGCCTGCCCTCCCCTTCGATACGCGCCAATTCGATTCGTGGTTCTCGCTCCACACGTACAGCCACAACGTCGCCCTGATCGCCTCGCTGGCGAATCTGCTCGGCGCGGGCGTTCCCGTGCGCTTCCCCCGCCTGACGATGGTCTTCATCGAGGCGGGCCTCTCCTGGGTGGCGCACGCGCTCATGCGGTTCGATTGGGCGTGGCGGCAGCACAACGACGGGCTGACGCTCCTCACGGAGCCGCCGAGCGCGTACCTGCGGCGGATGTATTTCGCGACGCAGCCGATCGAGGAGCCGGAATCGCTCGCGGACATGGCGGACATTATCCGCATCATCGGCGAGGAGACGGTGCTCTTCGCGTCCGACTATCCGCATCACGATTTTGACCACCCGAAGAAGGTGTACGACATCCCGGTGCCCATTGAGGTGAAGCGAAAGATCATGGGCGAAAACGCGTTGCGCGCGCTTGGCATCCCGATGCCGGACGCGCGCCAGCGCGCCCCGCGCCCGCTGGCGATGGAGCGCTGATGATGGCCACCGCGTTTGAGGTTGGATCTGTGGACGAACTGCCGCCGGGATCGGCGCGCATCATCACCGTGCGCGGTGTGGAGATCGGTGTCTTTAATGTGGACGGCGCGTATCACGCGCTCCCGAACCTCTGCTTCCATCAATGGGGGCCGCTCTGCACCGGCAAAATCACGGGCACGCTCGCCGCGTGCGCGCGGTCGGACTGGCACCCCCGCTGGGAACGGGAAGGGCGGATCGTTGTCTGCCCGTGGCACTCGCTGGAGTTCGACATCACGACCGGCCAATGCCTCGCCTATCCGCGCGTGAAATTGCGCCGCTATCCGGTGACAGTAGAGGCGGGGATCGTGAAGGTGCTTGTATGAGCGAGCCGATCATTGATGCCGATTTGCACCTCGCGGAGACGGCAGCCGACCTTGCGCCGTACACCGATCCCCCCTGGCGTCGGGCGGTCGCGGAACCGACGGCGAACCCGCCGTGGTCAATCTCCGGGGCGCTCCATCCGCTGTTGACTCAGCCGGAGGAGCGCGCCACGCCCGCCGATACGCCTGCGGCGCTGATCGCGCATCTGGACGACGCGGGAATCGCGGCGGGGATCGTGCTCCCCGGCCCGCTGCTGAAGATTGGTTTGCTGCCAACCGCCGCCTATGCCGCCGCGCTCGCCCGGGCCTACAACCGCTGGCTGAGCGAGCGATGGCTCGGCCACACGGGTCGCGTCTACGGGGCGATCATCGCGGCGCCACAGGAACCGGACGATGCGGCGCGGGAGATTGCGCGCGCCGCCGGGCACCCGTGGATCGCGGGCGTTCTCCTCCCGCTCGGTGGTGTTGATCCGCTCTGGGGCGACCGGCGCTACGACCCGATCTACGCGGCGGCGCAGGCGGCGAACCTGCCGGTGGTCCTCCATGGTGGTGGCGATCTGCTCCTGCCCGGCACGCCGAGCCGCCCCTCGCAGTTCGCCAGCGCCCTCGAGCAGCAGGCGCTCAGCCATCCCCTCGTCGCGATGGCGAACCTCGTCTCGATGACCGGCGCGGGCGTCTTCGCGCGGTTTCCGGAGCTGCGCGTTGTTTTCCTCGAAGCAGGCATCTCGTGGTTCGCGCATATCATGCTGCGGATGGATAAGGAATATAACGAGAACCGGCGCGACATCCCCTATTACACCGACCGGGTGAGCACCTACCTGAAGCGGCAGGTCTGGCTCGGCACGCACCCGCTGGAAACCGGGCCTTGCGCGCGGGATCTCGGCGATATCATCCGCATCACCTGCGGCACCGACCACATCCTCTACGGCTCGCACTGGCCCTTCGCGGACGGCGACAGCCCGGAGCGCGTGGCCGCGGCCTTCCCCGACCGGGCGATACGGGCGCGCGTCATGGGCGAGAATGCGGCGGCGCTGTTCGGCATCGCCGCGCGGCATGAACGCGCATCCGGGCAGGCTGGGCCATGACGGAAACGCGGCATACGATACACTTCTGCTGCGATGAGTTTGCGAGCGCGGTCGAGGTGACGTTCGCCGTGCCGGTACACGGCCTGACCGGGTGGCTGCTCTATGGGACGGACGCCGAGACGGCGAGCGCGGGGCTGCCGGAACTGCGCTACTGGGCGGCGCGCTTCTGCCCCTTCTGCGGCGCCCCGCTCCGCCCCTATCCGGGCAGGCTGCCGCGCGGGCGTAGCTTCGGCTTCGGCCCCGACGCGGCGACCGGGCAGGGGCCGGGTAGGGACGAGCATTGGGATTGACACGGGGCTGGGAAGGGACACAGACGGCGCCGCACGGATGCGGCAACGCGTACCATCGGGAGAGGAGTTCAGCATGCAGGCACACGAACGGACGATGAAACGACGGTCCTTCCTGACACTCGCGGGCGCGAGCGCCGCCGCGGCGATCCTCGCGGCGTGTGGCGGAAGCAGCACCGCGCCGACGGCGACGACTGCCGCGAAGCCGACAACCGCCGCCAGTGGATCGAGCGCCGCGCCGCCCAGCGCGCCCGCAACGACCGTGGCAACCGCCGCGCCCGCCGCGCCGCAGGTGGCGCCGACCGTCGCGCCGACCGCTGCCGCCGCCTCAGTCGTCGTCGGGACGACGACCGCCGCGAAGCAACCCTCCGGGACGCTGCGCGTGGCGCACCCGAACAAGGTGCTCTCCCTCGACCCCACCGGCGCGAACTCGCTCGAAGGACCGACCTTGACGATCGGGCGGCATATCTTCGATCAGCTCGTCGTGCGCGATCCGACGACCGGCGAGTTCAAGCCCTCACTGGCGACGAAATGGACGACGCCCGACCCGCAAACGTGGGTCTTCACGCTCCGCACGGACGCCAAGTTCCATGATGGCAACCCGGTGACCTCGAAGGATGTGAAGGCGACCCTGATGCGCATTATGGATAAGAAGGGGCCGATTCAGCCCCTCTGGGCGACGCTCGATACGGTGGATACGCCCGATCCACAGACGGCGGCGATGAAGTTCAAATCTCCGATTGGCACCGTCCTCGCGAGTGCCGCGCTGCTCAATATCCTCCCGGCGGACAAGATGGACCAGGCCGATTTCTTCTCCAAGCCCATCGGCTCCGGGCCATACAAGGTGACCGCCTACAAGCCGGATGCCGAGGTGGACCTGGACGCGAACACGAGTTATTGGGGCGGCGCGCCAAGCCTGCAATCCATCATCTTCCGCATCATCCCGGAGACCGTCGCGCGGATCACTTCGATTGACACCGGCGAGATTGACCTGACCTGGACGATCCCGCCCGATCAGTTGCCGAAGTTGAAGCAGAACACCAACCTCACGGTCACCCCCACTCCGACATACTCGTATTACTTCACCTGGATGAATGCCAAGCGCCCGGTATTTGCCGATAAGCGCGCGCGGCAGGCGCTGGTCTATGCCGTGGATGTGGACAGCATCATCAAGAACCTCCTCGGGGGGATCGGCACGCGCGCGCAGGCGCCGATTCCGGCCTCAGTCTTCGGTTTCGCGCCGCAGACGCCCTACGCTTACGATCCGAAGAAGGCACAGCAACTGCTCGCCGACGCGGGCGTCAAGCCGGGGACTGAGGTAGACCTGATCTGGCAGCCGACGGGCGGGCCGCAGGTCACGGAGATCGCCGACGCAATCGTCTCCTACTGGAGCGCCGTCGGACTCAAGGTCAAAAACGATCAACAGGAATCCGGCGTCTGGCTGGATAATCTGATTAAACTCAACTGGGACGCGGACTTGCAGACGAACGCCGTCCTCACCGGCGACGCGGACTTCACACTGCGCCGCCTCTATGTTTCAACCGCCAACCGCAACGGTTACGCCAACCCGGAATTGGATAAACTGCTCAACGACGCGGCGGGCACGACCGATCAGAAGCAGCGGGCGACGCAGTACGCGCAGGCGTGCAAGATTATCTGGGACGACGCGGTCGGCCTCTTCCCGGTTGATCTGCTGGAGAACTACGTCTATAGCAAGAAAGTCTCCGGCTTCATCCCTCCGCCGAGCGGCATCCCGTCGTTCGCAAACGTGACAGTGGCAAAGTAGGCTCGATATGGGGGCGAGATGGGCGCGGCACGCGGCCTCGGTAATCTGATATGACGGCGTATATTCTGCGGCGGCTCGGCTACTCGGTCTTCGTGCTCTGGGGCGCGCTGACGATTGTCTTCGTGGCCGTGCGGGTCGTCCCCGGCGATCCGGCGCAACTGATCGCGGGGCCGCAGGCGTCCCAGGCGGATGTCGCGGTCCTGCGGCATCAACTCGGCCTCGACCGCTCGTTGCCGGTCCAGTATGGCCGCTTCCTCGAGCAAGTGGCGCGGCTCGATCTCGGCGACTCGCTCCGGCTCAACCAGCCCGCAATCACGGCGGTCGCGGGGCGATTCAAGGCAACGGCGACGCTCGCCTTCAGCGCGATGCTGATCGCGGCGCTCGTCAGTTTCCCGCTCGGCATCGCGGCGGCGCTCCGGCCACGATCGCTCGTTGACGCGCTCGTCTCGCTCTTCTCGCTGCTCGGCCAATCGGTGCCAAACTTCTGGCTCGGCCTGATGTTCATCCTGATCTTCGCGCGGCGGCTGCGCTGGCTGCCCAGCTCGGGCATCGGCGGCCTCAACCATCTCGTCCTGCCCGCCCTGACGCTCGCGCTGCCGCTGGTGGGCGTGCTCACACGATTGATCCGTACCGGCCTGCTGGAGGTGCTCGGCGAGGAATATATCCGCACGGCGCAGGCGAAGGGGCTGAGCCAGCGCGTCGTGATCGCGCAGCATGCCCTCCGAAACATGTTCATTCCCGTTATCACGGTCGCGGGGCTGCAACTGGGGAGTCTGCTCGGCGGCGCGGTGATCGTCGAAACGGTCTTCGGCTGGCCGGGGGCAGGGCAGTTGCTTGTCACGGCGATCTCGAACCGGGATTACCCGGTGGTGCAGGCAGGCGTCCTGATGATTACCGGCGGCTTCATCCTGATTAACCTCCTGGTGGATGTCAGTTATGGCTACCTCGATCCACGGGTGCGGTACGGATGAGCGCGGACTCGGCAGCCACGCCGCCCCTCGCCACTGAGGTAACGTCTGCCGTTGCCGTCATCCGGCACGCGCGCGCCCGGCGGGTGAATCGCGCGTGGCGGTCGGTACTCTGCTGGACGGTCCCGCTCGTCCTCTATCTCCTTATCGCGATCATCGGCCCCGCCGTCATCGCCTACGATCCCGTATCGGTACAGATCGGGCAGCGGCTCAAACCACCGGGTACGGTGCTGGAAAATGGCTCCCGCGCCTGGCTCGGCACGGATCAGGTGGGGCGGGATATGCTCGCTCAGATCGTCCGTGGGGCGCGCGTCTCGCTCCTTATCGGCCTCGCGACGGTCGTCGTCGCCGGGGTCGCCGGGTCGTTGCTCGGCCTCGTCGCCGGGTACTTCGGCAAGGGGCTGGACAACGTCATCATGCGGCTGGCGGATATCCAGTTGGCATTCCCCTCGATTCTCCTCGCCATCCTCATTGCCTCCGTGCTCGGCCCGAGCATCACGAATGTCATCATCACGCTCGCCTTCACCCGCTGGGTCGTCTTCGCGCGGATCGCGCGGGCGACGACCCTCGTGACGAAGGAGCGGGAATTCGTGACGGCGACGCGGGCCAGCGGCGCGGGCACGGCGCGGATCGTCCTCCGGCATCTCGCCCCGGCGCTCGTCGCCCCCTTCCTCGTCATCGCGACGGTGGAGATGGGCCTCGTTATCATCGCGGAGGCATCGCTCAGCTTCCTCGGCCTCGGGACGAACCCATCGCAGCCGAGTTGGGGGCTGGTGATCGCTAATGGGCGCGATTATCTGAATACCGCGTGGTGGATTGCGACCCTGCCGGGAGTGGCGCTCTGCCTCGTCGTTCTCGGCGTCGGCATCTTCGGCGACCGCCTGCGCGATGCCCTCGACCCGCGCCTTTCGCGCCGGGCGTAACCAGCAAACCGGGGACCGGTTTCTTCAATGGAGGGGTGATGGAGACGGTTACATATCAGCGTGAAATTCCGGTGACGAAGACGGTTGATGTACTCGTGATCGGCGGCGGGCCGGCGGGGCTTGGCGCGGCGATCGGCGCGGCGAAGACGGGGGCGAAGACGCTGCTCGTCGAGCGATACGGTTTCCTTGGCGGCAATGCGACGGCGAGCCTCGTCGGGCCGTTCATGACGAGTTTCAGCGCGGACGGCAAAACGCAAGTGATCCGCGGCGTCTTCGATGAATTGGTGCGCCGCATGGAGGCGATGGGCGGCGCCATTCATCCGTCGAAGGTGCCTGCCGCCGTCGCGAAGTCCGCGTACATGAAGCACGGCCACACCGGCGTGACGCCCTTCGACCCGGAAGCGATGAAACTGGTTAGCGCCGAAATGTGCCTGGAATACGGCGTCGAACTCCTGCTGCACACGATCTTCATTGATCCGCTGCTGGACGGCGACGCCGTCGCGGGGGCGATTCTCCATAACAAGGGCGGCCTCCAGGCTGTGCGCGCATACACGACCATTGATTGCTCGGCGGACGCGGATGTCGCGGCACGGGCGGGCGTTCCCTTCGCGATTGGGCGATCTTCGGACGGCCTGACGCAACCGATGACGATGTTCTTCCGCGTCGGCAACGTGAACGGCGCCCAGGTCGCTGAGTACTTCAAGGAGCATCCCGAAGAGATCGAGCAGCGGATGGCCTTCAGTTCGTGCATCAAAGCGGCGCAGGCGAAGGGCGATTTCACGATCCCGCGCGAGCGGCTGAGCCTCTACGAAAGCCCGCAGGAGGGCGTCTGGCGCGTCAATGCGAGCCGCATCCTGGGGACGGACGGCACGAACGCGGCGGACCTCACGCGCGCGGAAATCATCGGGCGGCGGCAGGTGATGGAAATTCTCGCCTTCCTGCGCGCGTATGTCCCCGGCTTCACGCACTGCACGCTGATTGATACGGCGGCGCAGGTTGGCGTGCGCGAAACGCGGCGGATCGTCGGGGAGTATACCCTGACGGCGGAGGACTTAATTGCCGGGCGCGACTTCCCTGATACGATTGCCTACGCCGCCTACCCGATGGACATTCACAGCCCGACGGATGGCGGGGGCGGCGTCTCAAACAAAGGCGAGACGGCGGACGCCTATCAGATCCCCTTCCGCTGCCTCGTGCCGCGGAACATCGAACGATTGCTCGTCGCGGGGCGATGCGTCTCGGCGACGCACGAGGCGCTTGGCGCGATTCGCGTCATGCCACCCTCCTTCGCGATGGGCGAAGCGGCGGGCACCGCCGCCGCGCTCGCCGCCGCCGAGGGGCTCCGCCCGCGCGATGTCCCGGTGAGTTGGGTGCAGGAGACATTGGTGAAGCACGGCGCATACCTCGGGCCATCCGTGCGTCCAACGCATTGAGGACTGGCCCCGACAAACACAGAGGATGAGCGCAGTTGGCGGAGTTTTCCTGATGGCGTCGGCTTCAGCCTGCCCGAAGGGCATCCGTCCATCGGGCATTTCCCTGTCGGACGCACACGATTCCGTCCCACTCCTTGCCATAACGGCTTCCAGAAAAGGTCTTCGCGGATAAAGTGATCTGTTTCGGGGATTCTGTCGTAGAATGAGATGCCGAAACAGCAGCCGTATATTCCCGCGCGTATGAATCAAAGAGATCGTCGCTCCGAAAGGGGGATGCCTGGCCTCTATTATGCGGGGGATTGTGTACCATAAGCCCCGTTTGGGGCGCAATTGAGAGGGGGTCGCCATGGCACAGATGATGGGATCGCACGGCACGATGTCCGAACGCCCGCCGGATGTGAAGGAGATTGACATTCTCTGGATCACCGCTGGCCTCGGCTGCGATGGCGACTCCGTCTCGATCACCGCCGCTACGCAGCCAAGCATCGAGGATGTGGTGATGGGTGCCATTCCCGGGCTGCCGAAGGTCAACCTCCACAATCCCGTTCTCGCGTACGAGGTCGGGGATGATTTCATGAAATACTGGTATCAGGCGGCGGAGGGCAAGTTGGACCCGTTCGTCCTCGTCGTTGAAGGCTCGATTCCGAACGAGCATCTCAGTGGCGAGGGCTACTGGGCGGCGCTCGGAACGAACGATCTCACCGGCCAGCCGATCACGACCTGCGAGTGGATTGACCGCCTCGCCCCGAAGGCCGTCGCCGTCGTCGCTGCCGGTACCTGCGCGACGTATGGCGGCATCCACGCGATGGCCGGCAACCCGACCGGCTGCATGGGCCTGGCGGACTATCTCGGCTGGGGCTGGAAATCCAAAGCCGGCCTGCCGATCGTCAACGTGCCGGGCTGCCCGGTGCAGCCGGACAACTTCATGGAGACATTGCTCTACCTGCTCTATCAAGTCGCGGGGCTGGCGCCGATGATCCCGCTCGATGACCAATTGCGCCCGACCTGGCTCTTCGGCAAGACGGTTCACGAGGGGTGTGACCGGGCAGGGTACTATGAGCAGGGCGAGTTCGCCACCGAGTACGGCTCGCCGAAGTGCATCGTCAAGTTGGGATGCTGGGGGCCGGTGGTGCAGTGCAATGTGCCGAAACGCGGCTGGATGGCCGGGATCGGGGGTTGCCCGAATGTCGGCGGCATCTGCATTGGCTGTACTATGCCCGGCTTCCCGGACAAGTTCATGCCGTTCATGGATGAACCGCCGGGCGGCAAATTCTCCTCAACCGCTGTCAGCGCCTATGGCACGGTGATCCGCTCCCTACGGAAGTTCACGAATGCCACGCTCAACAAGGAACCTAAGTGGCGACACAACGGCCCCACACTCACGACCGGGTATGGGGAAGGCGTCAATATGGGCACCAGTACGTCCGGCAAATTGCCGAACAGCTAGCGCCACGGCCGTTGGAACGTATCACGAAGGGGCAAAGAATTATGGCCGTCAAGGAGAAGGTACCTGTCGGCGGGAAGAAACTCGTCGAGATGTCCTGGGACCCAATCACGCGGATCGTCGGCAGCCTGGGCATCTACACGAAGATTGACTTCGAGAACAAGCAGGTCGCCGAGTGTCACAGCACGTCGTCCATCTTCCGAGGCTACAGCATCTTCATGAAGGGTAAGGACCCGCGCGATGCCCACTTCATCACCAGCCGGATCTGTGGCATCTGCGGAGACAACCACGCCACCTGCGCCACCTACGCGCAGAATATGGCCTTCGGCGTCAAGCCGCCGAACATGGCCGAGTGGATCGTCAACCTCGGCGAGGCCGCCGAGTACATGTTCGATCACAATATCTTTCAGGAAAACCTCGTTGGCGTGGACTTCTGCGAGCAGATGGTGCGCGAGACGAACCCGACCATGCTCGCCAAAGCGGAGCAGACGGACGCGCCGCACGCCAATATTCACGGCTATCGCACGATCGCGGATATTATGCGCGCCCTCAACCCCTTCACCGGCGATTACTACCGCGAGGCGCTGAACGTCAGCCGCTACACGCGCGAGATGTTCTGCCTGATGGAGGGGCGGCACGTCCATCCGTCCACCCTCTATCCCGGTGGCGTTGGCACCGTGCCGACGGTCCAACTCTTCACGGACTACCTCGTCCGCCTGATGCGGTACATCGAGCACATGAAGAAGTGCGTGCCGCTCCACGATGACCTCTTCGACTTCGTCTATCAGGCGCTGCCCGGCTACGAAGAAGTCGGTCGGCGGCGTATCCTCCTCGGTTGCTGGGGCTCGTTCCAGAACCCCGACGTCTGCGACTATGACTACAAGACGATGACGAAGTGGGGCCGCGCGATGTACGTCACGCCGGGTGTCGTCATTGATGGCGAACTGGTGACGACGGACCTCGTGGATATCAACCTGAATATGCGTATCCTCCTCGGTCATTCCTATTACGACGACTGGCAGCAGACCGGCGAGCAGTTCGTCAAGCGTGACCCGCTCGGCAACCCCGTGGATATGCGCCACCCGTGGAACCAGACGACCACCCCGCGCCCGCAAAAGCGTAACTTCGACGATAAGTACAGTTGGGTGATGTGCCCGCGCTGGCTTGATAAGCGGACAGGCGACCATCTGGCGCTCGATACGGGCGGCGGCGCGATCGCCCGCCTCTGGGCGACGGCGCTCGCGGGGCTGGTGGATGTCGGCTACGTCAAGGCGACCGGTCAGAGCGTGAATATCTTCCTGCCGAAGTCGGCGACGATGCCGGAGACGGAGTTCGAGTGGAAAGTGCCGCAGTGGAGCAACGCCATCGAACGTGACCGGGCGCGCACCTACTTCCAGGCATACTCCGCCGCCATGGCGATGTACTTCGTCGAGCAGGCGCTCGCGGAACTGCACGCCGGCCACACCAAGACCTGGAACGATTTCACGGTGCCCGATGAGGCGATTGCCTGCGGCTTCCACGAGGCCGTGCGCGGTGTCCTCTCGCACCATGTCGTGATCCGTGAAGGCAAGATCGCCAACTATCATCCGTATCCGCCGACGCCGTGGAATGCCACCCCGCGCGATTCCTACGGCACGCCGGGGCCGTACGAAGATGCGATCCAGAACACACCGATCTTCGAGGAGAACGGCCAGGAGAACTTCAAGGGGATTGACATCATGCGGGCTGTCCGCAGTTTCGATCCCTGCTTGCCGTGCGGTGTTCACATGTATCTGGGCGACGGAAAAACCCTCGATCTCCAGCACACTCCGACCCTCGGGCCAACGTAAAGGGAGGACTAAGGGCTTAGGACTAAGTGAACCTGTATCTCGCTTAGTCCTTAGTCCTCTAGCGACCGAAGGGAGCGTGTGATGCATCAAGACAATGGCTTCGAGCAGCGGATGAAGCGGCTCGATGCATTGATTCATGAGATCGAGACGTTCACCGATCCAACGGCCCGGTCAGTCGCAGAGGAGGTCGTGCAGGCGCTTCTCGAACTGCATGGCGGCGGCATCGAGCGAATGCTCGAAATCGTCGTCGCCGCAGGTGATGCCGGGCAGCCGATCCTGACGGAAATCGCCACCGACGATACAACGCGCAACCTGCTTCTCCTCCATGGGCTGCATCCCGTCTCGATGGAGGATCGTGTGCAGCAGGCATTGGACCGCGTGCGGCCGTATATGGCCTCGCATGGCGGGTACGTCGAGTTGCGCGGCATCGAGGATGGCGTCGTGCATCTCCGGCTGGAAGGCAGTTGCCACGGCTGCCCCTCTTCGCTGCTGACCCTCCAACTCTCGATTGAGAAGGAGATTATGGACCTCGCGCCGGATGTCGCCGGAATTGAGGTGGAGGGACTGGCGAAGGCTGCCGCGCCGCCCATCGCGCCGGACGGCTTCGTGCCGATGGCATCGTTCGCCGCTATGGGCATGGACGGATGAGCCAGGAAACGACCCCTCGCCCTCCCGCCCACCCGTCGGATAATGGCGGTTCACCCGTCGGGGCGCTCCGCCGGTTCGTGCGCCCGCGCGAGCCGCTGGAGCAGTGCGAGCTATGCAGCGCGGCGATCCCGTCCGATCCCAATCACCGGCATCTGCTGGACACCGGGAATCGGCAAATCGTCTGTGTCTGTGATGCCTGTGCCCTGACCATTGGTGGCGAGCATGCTTCGGGACGCCGGTATCGTGTGATTCCGCAGCGCGTCCATACCCTGCCGGACTTTCAGATGACCGACGCGATCTGGGATGGCGTGCTTATCCCCGTCGGCATGGCATTTTTCTTCTTCAACAGCGCCGAAGGGAAGATGATGGCCTACTACCCAAGCCCGGCGGGCGCGACGGAATCGCTGCTCTCCCCCGATTCCTGGGGAACGATCATTGAGGCGAATCCTACGCTCGCGGCGATGGAGCCGGATGTTGAGGCGCTGCTCATCAATCGGGTTCGTGGAGCGCACGCGTATTATCGCGTGCCGATTGACGAGTGCTACCGGCTCGTCGGGCTGGTGCGGATGTACTGGCATGGCCTCTCGGGCGGGACCGAGGTCTGGGAGGAAATCGGCAAATTCTTCGCCGAGCTGACGCGGCGGGCGGAATCAAACGGGCGGGCATCCCATGCATGATCTCACCTTCACCGTTGAGCACGCCGCGCCGCTTCCCTATGCGGCGGCTCCGCTTCTGGCATTTCAGCTCCGCGTCGCCTGCGCCGAGGCAGAGGAGCAGATCGCGAGCATCGCCCTCCACTGCCAGATCCAGCTCGAGGTCACGCGTCGCCACTACTCCGCGACGGAGGAGGAGCGGCTTCTCGGCCTCTTCGGCAAGCCGGAACGTTGGAATCAGACGCTTCGCACGATGCTCTGGACGCACGCCAGTGTCACGGTGCCATCGTTCACGGGGAGCACGGTCGTTGATCTCCCCGTGCCATGCACCTACGACTTCAACGTGGCGTCCACGAAATACTTCTATGGACTGGAGGAGGGCGAGATACCCTTGTGCCTCCTCTTTAGTGGAACGATCTTCTATCGAGACGCGCAGGGAGCGATGCGGATCGGTCAGATTCCGTGGGAGAAGGAAGCGAATTTCCGGCTACCCATCGCGGTCTGGCGGGCGATGATGGACCATTACTACCCCAATACCGCGTGGCTCGATCTGCCGCAGGATCTCTTCGACCGGTTGTACGAATACAAGTCCCGCAACGGGATACCGACCTGGGAACAGGTGATCGCACGCCTGCTCGCCGAGGCGGAGGCGATGCAGCGATGAATTTCGATCAGGTACAGCAAATCGCGGACGCCGTGCTCTATGAGGGCTATCTCCTCTATCCCTACCGGCAAACCTCCGTGAAGAATCAGCAGCGATGGACCTTCGGCGGGGTCTATCCCGACGCGTACAGCGCGGCGCAACGCGGCACCGATGCATCCATGATGCAGACGGAATGCCTTGTCACCGGTGGCGACGATGCCACCGTGACGGTGCGCGTCCGGTTCCTGCATCTTATCGCGCTCGCGGTCGGGGAAAGAACCTCACCCCCCGACCCTCTCTCCTTTCGCAGACGAAAGGAGAGGGGGAGCAATACAGGGGAGGACACGGACTCCGATACGTGCCACAGCCATTCGAGCGAGTCACCCCTCTCCTTTGCCCTAGGCAAAGGAGAGGGGCCGGGGGTGAGGTTCCCCTTCCGCCTGGTTGACGAATTGCCGGTGGGGGATCGGCTGTTCCGACCACGACAGGAAGCGGTTGAGCGGAGCGTGGATGCGGCAAACCTGCCCCTGGCTAATCTCCTCACCGCACCGGCGCACGTGCCGATCCATTTCCCGGCCTCAGAGGAGATCGAACCACTGCGCGACGCCGCCAACAACGCGGTTGGGGCGCTGATCCGCACGCATAAGGCGATTGATGGTCTCATCACTATCGGCGCGGAGCGGGTCGCGGCGGGTGTCTGCAAACTCTCCATCCGCATCGAGAATCTGACCGCGCTCGAGACTGCCGGCATACCGAATCGGGAGGATGCGATCCCGTTGACGTTCATCTCGACCCATACCATTCTGGGCGTCCGGAATGGCGCGTTCGTCTCACTCATTGACCCTCCGACGGATATGCAGGAGGCGGTGGCAGACTGCCAGAATGTCGGGACATGGCCGGTGCTTGCCGGTGAGGAGGGCGACCGGAGCATGATCCTCTCGTCACCGATCATCCTCTATGATTACCCGCAAATCGCGCCGGAAAGCGCCGCGAATCTCTTCGACGGCACGGAGATTGACGAAATTCTCACGCTACGCATCCTGACTCTCAGCGATGACGAGCGGCGGGAAATCCAGCAGTCCGACGCGCGCGGACGCGATTTGCTGGCGCGGACCGAGGCGATTCCACAGGAGCATTTCATGAAGATGCATGGAGTGATCCGCAGCCTCCGGCCGCTGAGCGGAGACGAATCATGAATGAATGGGATACGCAGATGTGGAACCCCGACGGCACGGCGGGCGAAGAGACGATCCGGCAACTTGAACGCGTGCGTGTCGGCGCGACCGATCTGAAACCGGGCGACCGGGTGCGGTTATGGCCGCGCGGCGGCGGCGATATCCTCGATCTTGCCCTGAAGGGGCGTGACGCGACGGTCGAGTCTCTCCAGCAGGATTACGAAGACCGCGTCTATGTCGCCGTCACTGTGGACGACGATCCGGGGGCGTATCTGGGCAAACTCCGGTTGCCCGGCCATCGCTTCTTCTTCTCGCTCGACGAGGTCGTGCCACTCGATCCATCATCGGGAGAAATGCCATGACTGTGACTGCGCCGCGCATCCTCGTCGCCGGGATCGGCAACATCTTCCTCGGCGATGACGCCTTCGGGGTCGAGGTGGCGCAGTTACTGGCACGGCAGACGATAGCGGAAAGTGTGCATGTCGTGGATTACGGTATTCGCGGCTTCGATCTCGCCTACGCGCTGATGGATGAGTACGACGCGGCGATTCTCGTGGATACGCTGGCGCGCGGCGAAGCGCCGGGGACGATCTCCGTCATCGAGCCGGACCTCGCCGCGCTGCCGGACGCGGACCCGCGCGCGATCGCGATGCACAGCATTGATCCGCTGACCGTGCTCATGCTGGTGCGAACGCTCGGCGGCCAACCGCCGCCCGTCTATGTCGTTGGTTGCGAGCCGCTGACGTTCGGGCCGGACGAGGGACTGATGGGGTTGAGCGCGCCCGTCCAGGCGGCACTTGCGGAGGCAGCGCGGATCGTCGTCTCACTCGCCAGGGATTTGCTCGGCGCGGGATCGCTCGGCAGTCAGCGGTACGTGGTGGATAGTGGACAGAAAGGGAGACCATGATGCGAAAACGACTCTTGATCGGCACCTTGCTCGCGGTGGTGGGCGTCACGGTCATGCAGATTCCTGACATTCGGCGATACCTGCGGATTCGATCCATGTGAGCAGTAGTCGGTAGTCAGTAGTCAGAGAATTTGATCTCGTTCTGACTACTGGCTACTGGCTACTGACTACTCAGGGAGACCTCGTGCACGAATTATCCGTCATGGCCTATATGCTGGAGAGTGTGGAAGCGCATGCCCAGCGGATTGGCGCGAAGAAAGTCCTCGCCATCAATCTGGTGATCGGGGAACGCGCGAGCATCATTGACGATTCGATTCTTTTCTATTTCGACGCGCTGACACCTGGCACCGTGGCCGAAGGAGCGCAACTCAATGTCCGGCGGACGTGTATGCAGTTTCACTGCGCGGCCTGTGACGACGATTACACGCCGTCCGGCAGCGACTTCCGCTGCCCGCGCTGTCATACCGTCGGTCAGGTCACGGACGATGGTAGCGAACTTCTGATCGAGAGCATGGAGATTGAAACATGAGCGTCCATAGCGTCAAAATCGTCAACATCCTCGAAGGGCTGCTCGCCGGGAACGATCAGGCGGCGGAGCGCAACAAGCAGAGATTCAGCGAGGCTGGCGTTCTCACCATCAATATCATGTCGTCTCCTGGCGCGGGCAAGACCAGCCTGATCCTCAGGACCCTCGCCGCGATCCGCGATCGCGCCCGCGTCGGCGTGATCGAGGGCGATATCGCGGGCAGCATTGACACCGAGAAGGTCATCGCGGCGGGTGCGCGGGACGCCGTGCAGATCAATACCGGCGGCAACTGCCATTTAGAGGCAAATATGGTGGATCGAGCATTGGACAATCTCGACCTCAGCGACTTCGACATCATGTTCGTGGAGAATGTCGGCAATCTCGTCTGCCCAACCCATTGGGCATTGGGCGAGCACCTGCGCCTCTGCGTCCTCAGCACCGCCGAGGGACACGACAAGCCGGTCAAGTACCCACAGATGTTCGTGACGAGCGACGCGATTGTGCTCAACAAGATTGACCTGATTGAGTTAGTAGATTTCGAGCGCGATTTCTTCTACGATTCCGTCCGCGCGCTCAATCCCGACGCCCCGATCTTCGAGATTTCCTGCCGGACAGGGGAAGGGATCCCCGCATGGGCGGACTGGTTGCTTGAGCAACGCAAGGGAGTAGTCAGTAGCCGGTAGTCAGTTGAACGTGGAAGGCGCTTCGCGAATCTTTTTCTATCTACCGGCTACTGGCTACTGACTACTGGCTATTGGAGGAATGGTATGTGTCTCCCGCTCATCGCACGCATCGTTGCTATCGAAGACGAATATGCGACCGTTGAATTGCTCGAAGGGGAGGTCGTGCGCGCGAGCACTGCCATCCAGCCCGATGTGGCGGTGGGCCAGTATGTGCTGCTGGACCGGGGCATGATTATTGAGGTGATTGATGCCGATCAGGTGGAGGAGATGCTTCAGTTCTATACTGAACTGACGGAGATGTGGGAGAAGGAGGATGCACTCCATGTCTGAGACGATTATCGCCCCGATGGCGACCGTGCACCCCCCGACCCGGCCGCTCGATGGCACGACGCGGTTCATTCACTATGCGTTCATGCCGAACAAACTGCGCTACTGCGGCGGCGACGATAACAGCGAAATGTTCGCGTACGCGCTCGCCGCCACGCGGGAGCCGCCGCTCGACGCGATCCTCAGAAAATTCACCGGCGCGATGCCCTATCTGACGCTGATCGCGCGGAGTAACGCGATCGCCGACCCGTTCGATGACCGTGTGGTTGAGGCATACTGGATCGGCAACGAACTGCTCGATCATGTCGAGGTACGCGACATGTATGCATCGTTGCGCGAGAAATACCGCACCCGGCTCTCACCGAAACTGATGGCACTGGTCGCGAACAAGGCACCGGAGGGCGCGCAGACGCATCACAGTTTCCATGTCTTCGATGTCTGGCGGACCGCCGAACATCTCGATGGCGACGTTCTCCTGACGCTCGACAACTGTCGCATCAGTTGGGGAACGGTGCAGGCCGTCGAAGGCGCGGATGTGATCGTTGATCGTCGCCCGATCGTGATGCACGAGGGCAAACTGATGCTCGGTGAATCCCGGCGTGAGCGCGTGGCCCGTCTGATCGAGGGGAAAGGGTTTGTGACGACAGTCGCGCCGGGCGACACGGTTTCGATGCATTGGGGCTGGGTGTGCGAAGTGCTCACGCCGCGCCAGCGCGCGAATCTCGCCCGGTTCACCGATCAGCACGTGCTGCTCGCCAATCAGACGATCTAGTGCGTCGGCAGGGGCCGTTCGTCAACATCTGGAGGCGAGCGAATGAGGAATGAGACGGCACACCACCCGGCGGGGCTATCGCGCCGCACGCTGCTGCGGGCGGGCGCGCTCGGTGGCGCGGCCCTCGCTGCCACACCCTTCATCACCGCCTGCCAGCCCGCACAGAACCCGGCATCACCGGCGCCCTCGTCGCCCGCGAGCGCTGCCCGGACAGCGCGCCGACTGACGCTCTCGTGGTGGACGGACATCGGCTTTCCGTCTCCCTTCGCGTTCATCCCGCTCGGGCCAGGCGGCGTCGTGCGGGTCAGCATGCTCTACGACACGCTGACCTGGAAAGACGAGCATGGCATCATCCCGTGGCTCGCGGAAAAGTGGCAGATCAGCAGTGACGGGCTGGAGTATATTTTCACGCTTCGCCCGAATGTCCCATGGCACGACGGCCACCCGCTGACCGCCGACGATGTGGCCTTCAGTTTCATGTACTATCGTCAGCACGCCTTCCCGTGGGGATCGAGCGATATGGTTGAGCGCGCCGAGGCGAGCGACGCGCGCACCGTGCATATTCACCTCAATCGCCCCTTCGCACCCTTCCTGGAGAATGTCGCGGGACTCTTGCCGATCCTCCCGAGACACATCTGGGAGCCGGTATCCGATCCGCTGAAGTTCGCGACGCCGGATGCGGTGATCGGCAGCGGCCCGTTCAAATTCGGCTCCTATAAGGAGGGAGCGGGCGAATATCAGTTCGATGCGCATGCTGCCTACTTCCGTGGCCGGCCGACGGTTGACACGCTTCGATACGTCGTCGTGCCCCTCGCGCAGGGTGTCGTGGGGTTGCAGACGCATGCAGCGGACGCGATCCTGACGACGGATTACACTGTCATGACGGCGCTCGGTCAGGGGCCGCACTACCGCACGCTTCAGACGCCCCCCTTTAGTATCATGCGGCTGATCTTCAATGTAGACCGCCCCCCGTTCGACCAGAAGCCGTTCCGCCAGGCAATCGCCTACGCGCTCGACCGCCAGCAGATTGGCGAGCGGGTGATTCACGGCAATGTCACCCTCGGCAATCCCGGCGTCATCCCGCCGGGCAGCCCGTGGTACAACCCAGATGTGCCGCAGTATCCCTTCGATCCTGCCCGTGCCCGGACGATGCTCGATAGCCTCGGCTACCGGGTGAATGCGAGCGGCATACGCACGATGGCGGATGGATCGCCGCTCACCCTGGATTTCCTCGCCGATCCGGCCGCCGCCGATGGAGAGATCGTGCGGCTGATGCTGAAAGATGTCGGCATTGATCTCCGGACGATCACGGCGGACGCGAAGACGCGCACGGACATTCAGAAGACCCGCCGCTTCGGCATGGCGCTCACCTCGCACATCGGCGTGGGCGGCGACCCGGACTTCCTGCGCCGCTGGTATGCCAATCAGGCGTATAACTCCTTCGAGGACGGGAATGTGCTGCACAGCGACGATTTCACCCGCCTCGCCAATCAGCAAGTAGCGGAGCAGGATGTCACGCGGCGCAAAGCGATTGTCAACCAGATGCAGGCGGTGCTGGCGGAGGAATTGCCGACGCTACCGCTCTACCACCGGCCCTTCTACTGGCTCTATGATCCGAGCGCGTACCAGGGCTGGTTCAATACCTGGGGTGGCATCATGGACGGCATTCCACTCGTGGATAACAAACTCGCCTTCCTCAGTGGCGGCGCGTAGCGATGGAGGGGTTGTGACCCGCCTGGCTCGCCCGCTCATGCTCCTCGGTGCGCTTCTCATCATCAACTTCGCACTGCCGCGCCTGCTCCCCGGCGACCCCGTGGAGCAGTTGCAGGGTGGGGGCGGTCAGGACGCGCCGGTTATGCTCAGCCCGGAGGCACATGCCCAACTCCTGCGGTATTACGGCCTCGACCGGCCGCTGCCCGTGCAGTTCGGTCACTATCTCCTCGCAACGGCGCGCGGCGATTTCGGGTTCTCGATCCACTTCAACCAGCCTGTTGGTACGCTCGTGCTGCACCGGATGGGCTGGACGCTCTTCCTGGCCGGCGGCTCGCTTCTCCTCGCCTCCTCTCTCGGCTCGCTTCTCGGCCTCCTGGTCGCGTGGCGTGTCCGGTCGCGCTGGTCCACCGTAGTGGGTCTCATCGCGCTCCTCGGCGGCAGCCTGCCGGAGTTCGTCGTCGGGCTGGCGCTCCTGGTACTCTTCGCGGTTTCATGGCCGGTCTTGCCGACGAGCGGTGCGCTCTCACCCTTTCGGATGTGCGGCGGTGGCAATCTCGCCGGTTGCGTGCAAGACGCGGCGCGCCATGCGGCGCTCCCCGGCCTGACGCTCGTCCTCGCCCACCTGCCAGCCTTCCTCCTCATTGCGCGCGCGGCAGTGATCGCGGAAACGGAGCGTCCATATGTCACGGTGGCGCGGGCAAAGGGCCTCACCGATCCCCGTATCGCCGTGCGCCATGTGGCCCGCAACGCGGCGGCGCCGGTGCTGGCGTATTTCGGCGTGCGCGTTGGGCTGCTACTCGGCGGGGTAGTCGTCGTGGAGACGCTCTTCGCCTACCCCGGTATCGGTTCCCTGACCTTCGTCGCGGTCGAATCCCGCGATTATCCGCTGCTGGAATCGCTATTTCTGCTCTATGGCGTCACGATCATCGCGGCGGGTCTGGCGAGCGATCTCGTGGCGGCACGGCTCGATTCCCGACCACGGCAGGCGGTGACGTGACGATGGAATCCACGCCGTTCCTCGATCCGCGCACCACTGGTCGCGTGATTCCGGGAGGGGGGAAGGGCCGTTTCGTCGCCGCCGCGCGCGATCTCCGTCCGTGGATCGGTGTCGCACTCCTCGCCATCATCCTCGCCGGCGTCGTGCTCGGCGGTCAGCTGGCGCCCGATGATCCGCACGCGCTGAGCGGGCAGCCCCTGGAACACCCGAGCGCCGCGCATCTTCTCGGCACGAATGACATTGGCCAGGACCTGTTCAGTCAGGTGCTCCGCGGCGGCCGCGCGTCACTGATCGTCGGGTTCGGCGCGGCGACGCTCTCCACCGCCATCGCGTGGGCGCTCGGGTTAGCATCGGGGCTTGGGGCGCGCTGGCATACGGCGGTCGGCGGAGTGGCGGATCTCTTCCTTGCCCTGCCATTCCTCCCCGTCACGATCCTCGTCGTCGCGCATCTGGGGCCGCGCATATCAGTCATCACCGTGACAATCGGCCTCATCTCCTGGCCCGCGTTCGCCCGCGTGATGCGTGCCCGCGTCGCCGCTGAACTCGCCGCAGGATATGTCGAGGCTGCCCGCGCGACGGGTGCCCGTCCGACGAAAATTATCGTGCGGCATATCCTCCCTGCCACGGTACCGGTCGCGGTGGCGAAATTCGTCCTCACGGTGCAGTCCGCAATCGTCATCGAGGCGAGCCTCGCCTTCCTCGGGCTGGGCGACCCGCAGACGATCAGTTGGGGCGGCATCATCCATCGCGGCGTCGGGTACGGGTTGATATTCGTCAGCGGCGCCTGGCGGTGGTGGCTTCTGCCTCCCGTCGTGTGTATCGCCCTGCTCGTCTGCTCGGTCGCGGTAATCGGCTGGGCGCTCGAACGTACGGACGAGCGGAGGAGCCGCTGATTGACACGAAAAGGGCAACGGGCGCCGCGATCGCTTTCCGCCGCCCTGCAAGCAACGATTGCCCCGCTTTCAGTATCATGTGTACATTCCCTATGTCCGTACGGCACAGGTTATCCACCGTTTCCACACCCGATCAGGGGTTATACACGTCTCTCCACCGCCCGGTGCCTTGCCGTCACGGGGGTTAAATGAGTGTTGCTCACTTCTCCGTCGGTTGCGTTCGCGTGCCGTGCGTGGCAAGATGTCGTTTCTTGCTCCTTCGCGCCGATGTACCACACCGAGCAGTTGCACACTCAATCAGTAGCGAAACCGTGATGAAACGACGCGTGCAGTCGGGAATAGCGAAGCGTTCTCAATGGTACGTGTCACACAGCGGGACGTACGAGAAACGAAAGGAGCGGCCCTATGGATGCAACACGAACCCCTTTCGTACGCGTACGGGCGGAGGATGATGGCACCTTGCAGGTCGAGGTGCAGGGGTGGCAACTGCTCTGGGCGCACACCATCACGATAGATGATGGTGTCGAGTTGCGGCCGCGCACGGGCAAGGACGGCGAGCAAATCCGCGAGGGGTACGCCTTTCCGCTCCTCTACGGCAACGGCCGCCTGCACCTGCTTGCCGAGCCGCCGGACCCCGTCGTCATCACCGCGACAATGACCGCTCATGTCCCGGATAGCGACGCGGCGTAATCGTAGCCACCCCTTTTTGATTGACCGTCATGCCGCCCGATCGGTGTTCAGCGCATCGCTAATCTGCCCGAACGCCGCGAATGTCTGCGCCTACCCCTTGACATTCTACGGCGTAGATTTTATTCTCTACATTGTAGAACACCGTCTTTCGAAGGGCGGGAGGCAGGGAAAGGAGCATCCATGACTAATCAGCGACCGGCGATCCTCGTGGAGGGGCTGAGGAAGCGCTTTGGCACGAACGAGGCGCTCCGTGGCCTCGATCTCTCCGTGGAGGAAGGGACGGTGCTCGGCCTTCTCGGGCCGAATGGCGCCGGGAAGACGACAGCGGTTCGCATCCTCGCGACGCTGCTCCCACCGGATGCGGGGCGGGCGGAGGTCGCGGGTTTCGATGTCGTCACGCAGGCTGATGCGTTGCGCTCGCACATCGGCCTGACGGGGCAGTACGCCGCAGTGGATGAATACCTGACCGGGCGGGAGAACCTGGAAATGGTCGGGCGGCTCTATCATCTGCCGAAGCGGCAGGCGCGGCAGCGGGCGGAGGAATTACTCGTCCGCTTCGATCTCGCGGATGCCGCGCATCGCATCGCGAAAACATACTCCGGTGGTATGCGCCGCCGTCTCGATCTCGCCGCCAGCCTCATCATGTCGCCGCCGGTGCTCTTTCTTGATGAGCCGACGACGGGCCTCGATCCGCGTAGCCGCATGGCGATGTGGGAGGTGATCGGCGAACTCGTCGCGGGGGGGACGACGCTGCTACTGACGACGCAATACATGGAGGAAGCCGACCAACTCGCCCACCGGATCGCCGTCATTGACCACGGGCGGGTGATCGCGGAAGGCACGTCGGACGAACTGAAAGCGCAAATTGGGGGCGAGCGGTTGGCGATCACGGTGGCGCGTGGGAGCAACCTCGATATTGCCCGGCGCACGCTCACTCCCTATGGCGACGGAGAGTTGTATATGGATGCCGAACGCCGCACCATCCTCGTGCCGGTCACAAATGGAGCGCGGCTTCTGGCGGACATCGTCCGCGATCTGGACACTGCCGGCGTGCATCTCGACGATTTCGGCTTGCGCCGTCCGACGATGGATGATGTCTTTCTCACGCTGACCGGGCACGCGGCAGAAGCCGACGCCAGAGGCGATCATCCCACGCCTGTTTCAGAAGAGGAGGCCGCCTAAATGGACGCTACCGCCGATCTTCGCCCCGCGGCCCGCGCCGGGTCACTTCAACCGCAGCAGCGCAGCAAGGCGTATTGGGGGCTGATGGACACGCTCATTATCGCCAAGCGCAATCTCCAACACATCCCGCGCATCCCCACCCAATTGCTCGACGTGACGGTTCAGCCTTTCATGTTCGTGCTGCTCTTTCGCTTTGTCTTCGGCGGTGCGATCAAGACGGGCGGCACCTCGTACATCAATTACCTGATGCCCGGTATCTTCGTGCAAACGCTCGTCTTCGCCAGTGTAACCACGGGGGTCGGCCTCGCGGAGGACCTCGCGAAGGGTCTCGTTGATCGCTTCCGCTCGCTGCCGATGGCACGCTCCGCCGTCCTTGCAGGCCGGACAGTCGCGGACCTCGCGCAGAGCGTCCTCGGTGTGACGGTCATGTTTATCGTCGGAATGCTGGTTGGCTTCCGCCCTCAGGGGAACCCACTCGGCTGGGTCGTTGCATTCGGATTGCTTCTGCTCTGCGGCTTCGCCTTCTCGTGGATCGGCGCGCTGCTCGGCATGATCGCGCCGAACGCGGAAGGCGTACAGGCATTCGGATTCACCGTCCTTTTCCCCCTCACCTTCGCCAGCAGCGCGTTCGTGCCGACGCAGACGATGCCCGCATGGTTGCGCGTCTTCGCGGAGCATCAGCCCGTCTCGGTCATCATCAATGGGGCGCGAGAACTCCTGCTCGGTCAGTCCTTCGGGGCGACGAGTTTGCAGGCCTTCGCGTGGTGCGCGGGCATTCTCGCCGTCTTCGCCCCCGTCGCTGTCACCCTCTACCGTCGCAAGACGAGCCGCTAACGGACGGCTTTTAAACCACGAAGAGCTGCATGGAGGGGAAGGGCGATGCCGAGGGAACGTACGTCGGACGAGGGGCCGCAAGCGCGGCAGGGCCAGGAAAAACCGCAGGATCTGGACCAGCACATTCGCGAACATCACCAGCCGATGCGGGAGCATCGGCATCGAGGCAGATACCGCAAGGACGGGGAATCGCGCGGGCGCCCGCCGCTCTCGCGCGATGTTGTGGTGCGCGCCGCACTCGCCATCGTGGACCGCGATGGGCTGGACGGGTTTTCCATGCGGAAACTGGGTGCGGAGCTTGGCGTGGACCCGATGGCGGCCTACTACTACTTCCCGAGCAAGGCGGCGGTGCTGGATGGTATCGTGGACGCGGTGCAGGCGGAAATCCCGCTCATGACCGCCGATGACGCGCCGTGGGACGCTCGCCTACGCGAGATGATCCGCTCCTGGCATCAGGTTCTTCGCGCGCACCCGCGTGCGCTCCCCGCTCTCTCCACCCACCCCGTGTTCTCGGAGGCGAGCCTGCGACAGTGGGAAGCGGCCGCGGAAATTCTCTATGGCGTTGGCTTCACGCCTGTTGAAGCACTCCAGGCGATCCGCCACATCAGTGGATATGTCGTCGGTTTCACGCTCGCGGATGTTGGGCAACAGCCCGGCGACGTACCCGATCCCACGATGGAGGAGGTGGCGGCAGAGATCGCCCGTTTGCCGCCCGGCGAATTTCCCATTCTGAGGGCGGCATTCCTCGGCGGAACACCCCACGACCCGGACGCCAAGTTCGAGGATGGGTTGGACCTCTTGATCGCCGGTCTCAAGGCCCGGCACGACGCCGCCGCGCATGGCGCGGCATAATGCGGGCGCTCAGCCGACAACAATCGGCGCGCGGCGCAGGAGCAGCGTCCGCATGACGCTCATCGCGACGAGGCGCCCGGTGCGCGGATTTTCGTCGGTCGGGATACCCTGAATCTCGAACTGCAAGCGCCCGAACGCGCCCTCCGCAACGACCGTATGCATGTTCCGCTCGATGGTCGGATCGGCCAGCACGCAGACCTCGGTGCGATCCAACCCGATCCCGGCGAGGCTGACGGCGGCGGCAACATTGATGCTCTCCGGGAACTTCAGCGCTCCCTCCCGCGCGCTGCCCCGAAAGACTTCCCGCGCCCCGGTGAGTGCCGCCACATCGTCGGCGCTCATCAAGGTGCGGGCCGGTTTGCGCGTCGTATGCGTGACGCGGGTCAAGCCACCGACGGCAGCCGCCGCGATCGCGTCGAGCGCGCCAATCGCGCCGGAGGCCACCTTCGCCTGCGCCTTGCCCGCCTCGGCGGCAGCGGCCATCGCCTCCATCACGCCCGGCTCCGCGAAGACGCCGACACTGACCATGATGAGATCGCACCCCGCGCGCAGGACGTGCGGACCGTGCTCCTTCAGCCCCGCATGCCCGCACGCCTCGACGATCACATCAGGCCGCAAGGCGAGCAACGCATTGAGGGATGGCACCACCGGGACAGGAGCGTCGGGCCGATCGCGCGACGGATCGCGGACGACCGCGCCGATAATCGCCACCGCGCCGTCACCCCGCTCCCGCGCCAGCCGCGCGACCGCCTGCCCAATCGCTCCCAACCCGATCAGCCCCACTCGCAACGGCGCGCTATGCATGCGTGTCCTCCCTTCGTCGCGACAATGGATCGTCGCCATGCAGTATACCGAAGCGGCCGCGCCTTGCGCCCTCTGCGTGGGGGGCGTATCGTGCGCGCGAAAGGAGAATGCCATGCCGGAGACGACACCGACGAAAGATGACCTGCTCGCCGCGATCGCTGCCGAGCGCCGCTACTGGAACGCCCTCATCGTGACGGTCGAGCAGGCGGGGCTGATGGATCGCCCCGGTGCCAACAATGGTCCATGGACGTTCAAGGAGATGGCGACACACCTCAATGCGTGGCGCGGGTTGACCGTGGCCCGCCTGGAGGCCGCATATCGGGGCGGGGGGCCACCCGCCCACCCGTGGCCCGCGGGATTGGAAGAGGGGCCGGATATAGACGCCATTAATGCCTGGTTCGCCGCGCGCGACAAGGACCGGCCCGCTACCGAGGTGCTGGCGGAGACGGAAGCGCAGTTCGACGCCCTCATCGCGGCGGTGGCGGCGATCTCTGCTGATGATCTACTGACGCCCGGTCGTTTCACGTGGCTGGGCGACCTGCCCATCGGCCCCGCGCTGCTGGGATACTCGTTCACGCACCTGCATACCGATCACGAGCCGGACATCCGGGCATGGCTGGAGCGCGAGACAGGCAATACGCCCGTCCTCCCGCCGCCACCGCCGACGTTCGGATACGAGGAATAGACGGGGCCGGGTCAACGCTCTTCCGCCGCGAAGACGATGGAGACCGGGCTACCCGTTCGGATGATCTGGCCGGTCGGTGTCAGCCCTCCCGTCGTCTGGTCAACACGGAAGGTGACGATCGTGTCGCTGCCCTGATTGGCGGCAGAGAGGAACTGCCCCGACGGATCGAGGGCGAAGAAGCGTGGCATTGCACCCTGCGTCGGCTCCCAGCCGGCCGCAGTCAGCATGCCGGTTGCCGCGTCAATCGCGAAGATGGCGATGCTCTCGTGCCCCCGGTTCGAGGCATAGAGGAATCGCCCGGATGGCGCAACGGCGATTTCGGCACCCGTGTTGCGCCCGGTATACGCGGATGGCAACGTCTCGATCAGTTGTCGCGGTTCGAGCACGCCGCGCTCCGCATCGTAGTCGTAGGCCGTAATCGTCGAGTCCAGCTCGTTGAGGAGATATGCATACGGCGCGGCAGGATGGAAGGCGATGTGGCGCGGCCCCGCCCCGGCCCGC
>JAICJW010000265.1 GCA_025928215.1 Chloroflexia bacterium
ACCGCAGCATACTATAGCAGCGGTGGAGCAGGCTTCAGCCTGCCTGAGGCTATCGGCAGGCTGAAGCCTGCTCCACCGGTCAAGCATTGCCACCGCACGGTAGCAGGCGCACAATACCGATACCCGGCCCGCTACCGAGAAGGAGTGCCCTCGCCATGAACGCCATCGCACTCGACGCACCATCCGCCACGGTATGGCCGCCCGGCCCATCGTCGCGCGCCTTCCTCCGCTCCGCCCTGCTCCCGGGCACCAACCCGATTGCGCGTTTCACCGCATGGCAGGCACGTTACGGCAATGCGTTCGCCTTCCATCTGCACGGCCGCCATTTCACGATGTTCATCGGGCCGGATGCGAACCAGTATCTGCTCGCGACCAATGCCGCCGCCTTCGCGCAGGGCGCATCGGTGCGGCTTGGCCCGGTGCTCGGCAAGGGGCTGCTGACGAGCGACGGGCCGCTCCACGCGACGCAGCGCCGCCTCATTCAACCCGCCTTCCATCGGGGGCGGATCGAGGGGTATCAGGCGACGATGGCGGCGGAGACGGCGCGGTTGCTCGATACCTGGCACGTGGGCGAAACGCTGGACTTCTCGGCGGCGATGCACGACCTGACATTAACGATCGTTGGGCGCACGCTCTTCGCTGTTGATCTCGGCCACCAATCGGGCGACATCGGGCAGAGCGTCAATGCGATGATCCGCTTTCTTCGCTTCCGGCCGCTCGCGCTCTTCCGCCAGCAGATTGATCTGCCGGGTTTCCCCTATCATCGCTTCCTGCAAAGCAAGGCGAAAATGGACGCGATGGTCTATCGGTTGATCGCCGAACGCCGCGCCCAGGGGACCGACAATGGTGACATTCTCTCAATGCTGATCGCCGCGCGCGACGATGATGGCACGGCGATGACGGATACCCAGGTGCGCGACGAAGTATTGACCTTCCTCGCCGCCGGTCACGAGACGACCGCGAACGCTCTCGGCTGGACCTTCATGCTCCTCGCGCGGCACCCGGAAATCCGTCAGCGGCTCGTGGACGAGATAGAGGCGGTACTCGGCGACCGGCTGCCTACCTCCGCCGACCTTGCCCGCCTGACCTACCTCGAATGCGTCATCAAAGAATCCCTGCGCCTCTATCCGCCCGCCTGGGCCGGGACGCGCATCGCACGGGAGGAGGTGGAGCTGCGCGGCTACCGCCTGCCGAAGGGGACGATTGTCGGCTTCAGCCAGTATCTGACGCACCGGATGCCGGAACACTTCGCGGCACCGGAGCGCTTCCTACCCGAGCGGTTCGACCCCGACCACGGCGAAACGCACCCGCCATATGCCTATATTCCCTTCGGTGCCGGGCCGCGCTCCTGTATCGGTTCCGGCTTCGCGCTGATGGAACTGAAGACGATTGTGCCGATCATCCTCCAACGGTTCTGCCCCGCGCTCGTGCCCGGTCAGCGCATCGAGATCGAACCGCTCGTCACGCTGCGGGCGAAGCGAAACATCATCATGCGGGTAGCGGGAACGAATCGAGCGCGCTGGGCGTCTCAATGATGCCGGTGGTCCGCGCAGGCGGCGGTATGGGTACGGCATGAAGGAGGGTGCATGCAGGCGAGAGCGCGAGTGCGAGCGCCCGTGACCGGGTGGGCATGCGCGCTCCTACTCGCGCTCCTGGTCGTGGCATGTGGAGGAGGAGGCGCCGCGCCGAATACGCCCGGCCTCGCGCGCACCACCGCTTCCCCGCCATCCACTCGGAATATTGATAAGGTGGACGAGGTCTTTCTCCGGCTGCTGATCGTCTATCAAGCGCAGGGTCTCGATGCGGCCCGGCAGTTCGCCCGCGATCAAGGGCTGATGACCCCGAAGGAGGATGTACGCGTCACGCTCGTTCTCGATAGCGATGATCCCGCTGTCGTAGATGGGACGGCGCTCGCCGTCGGGCGGCTCGGAGGGCGGGTGACGGCGACCTTTGGCAATCAGATCGAAATCGCCGTGCCGGTGCAGGCGGCGCTGGAATACGGCAAAGCGGCGAACAAGCAATCGTTCTTCGCCGATCTGGCTGATTTCGCGCATATACGGGATATTCGCCGGACGCCCATCGCGCAGCCGGTGGGCGCTGGCTCACGCCCTACAGGGGAATGACGACAATCGAGTAGAGCGCGAGCAGGATAATTGCCTGGGTAATGCCGAATATCGTCCCGATCAGAAGGACGACGAGAATGCTTGCCTTGATGCCCGTCCGCCGCCAGTTAGTGCCGCGTGTTGGTTCACTGGAATTGTCCCGCATGACCCCTCTTCCCCATTGTTCCCCCGCCCCACTCCGTTGTATGTAACGTCCGTATCCTGGATCGGTTGCATGGGAGTTGCGTTATGACAGCGGTGGATCGTACGGAAGCGTGACGGTGAAAATGCTCCCCTCACCGACGCGCGATTCCACAGTCATTTTGCCGCCGTGCGCCTCGATGAGTGACGTACTGATTGGCAGCCCGAGACCCATTCCGCGTCGGCTGCCGCCGACCGCATTCTCCGCCCGATAGAACGGCTCGAAGATGTGCGGTAGCGCCTCCGCCGGAATGCCGATACCACGATCCACGACAACGATGCGCGCCGCGTCTCCCTGATCGGTGACGCGGACGCGGACCACGCCGCCCTCGCTGTACTTGATCGCGTTCAGGAGCAGGTTCCCCAGGACCTGCGCGACGCGGTCGGCATCCCACCGCGCTAACGGGACGATGTCTGGCATCTCGACGATGATCGTGTGCGCCTCCGTCGTCGCCTGCGCCTGCTCCACAGCGGCGAGAATGAGCGATCGAACATCCACGGGGCCGAGGGTGATTGAGAGCGCACCCAGCCGGGCACGCACCGTCTCGCGCAGGTCAGTGGCCAGACGTTCCAGGCGTTTCGCCTGGGTGATAATCGTCTCCATCGCTCTGGCATCGTATCGCTCCCGCCGCTTCATCAGTTGCGCGTAGCCGATCAGCGACGTAATCGGGTTCCGCAGTTCGTGCGCCACGATTGCGACGAACTGCTGGCGCTCCTCCTCCGCTCGCTCGCGCAACCGCACCTGTTCGCTCACCTCCGTCGCAACGACCATCACCCCGCTGATCTCCCCATCCGGCTCGCGCACCGGCGCGTAGACGAGATTGAAGTAAGCGAGATCATGCCGCCCCTCACGGTCAAGCCTGAGGGGGAGTTCAGAGCCGACGAACGGTGTGCCGCTCGCGAGTACCCCATCGAGCAGCGCCTCGAAACCTTGATCGGTCGCATCCGACAATGATTCGAAGATCGGTTTGCCGGACACCTGCTCCAGTGTGCGCCCCCAGAGCTCGCAGGCGCGCGGGTTGGCGAACTCGACAACATGGCGCGGCCCGCGAAAGACCGCAATGCCGACCGGGGCCTGCAATAGCATGGTATAGATGCGCTCGCGCTCTGCCTCCGCCTCCGCCCGCGCCGCCTGCTCCGTGCGCACCGTCTCCCGCCGCAGGCGCGCCAGCGCCAGCGCCGCTGCAACGCGCGCCTGCAACTCACGCGCGGAAAAGGGCTTGGCGAGATAGCCGTCCGCCCCCGCCGCGAATCCCTCGGTTGCCGCCTCTTCCCCGGCACGAGCGGAGAGAAAGATCACCGGGACATCCCGCATGCGCGGGTCGGCGCGAAGCGCGCGCAGTAACCCGAATCCATCGAGGCGCGGCATCATGATGTCAGTGAGAATCAAATCCGGCGGGCGCTCCTGTGCTGCAATCAGCGCCGCCTCCCCATCGGCGACCGTCTCGATAGTGTAATCGCTTTGGAGGAGCCGCCGTGCGTAGGCGCGCATATCCGCATTGTCGTCGGCGAGGAGGATACGCGCGCCGGCGAGCATCCCGGCAGACGCCTCATGTTCCGCGTTCCCTCCGATTGCATCAGCGCCAATGCCATCGTCGGCCGCACGGTCGCCGCCCGCCGCGTCAGGCAACCAGCGCAACGCCGCCTCGATGTACGAGGCGGCAGCGGCGGTAGGGCCGTCGGGCTGCCCAGCGGCGATCTGGGTGGCGGGCAGGTGCGCCGTGCCGGTTGGGAGTGAGACCGTGAAGGTCGTTCCCTCGTCGGGCACGCTCGTTACGGCGATTTCGCCGCCGTGGAGCCGGATAAGTTCTCGCACGAGCGCCAGCCCAATCCCTGACCCCTCAACGGTCCGGGCGCGTGCCCCCCGTACGCGGTGGAACCGCTCGAAGAGATGGGGTATCTCCTCCGGTGGAATGCCCGTCCCCGTGTCTGAGATAGTCAGGATGGCCCGGCCTCCGTCGGCGCGTAGCCGCACCGTAATCGCGCCATCGAACGTGAACTTGAGCGCATTGGAGAGGAGATTGAGGACGACCTTCTCCCACATCTCGCGATCCACGGCGATGAGGACGGGCAGCGGTGGGCAGTCAACGATCAGGCGCAGCCCCGCACGCTCGATGGCCGAGCGAAAAAGACTCGCGAGGTCACGGGTGAACGCCGCGAGATCAGTTGGCTCGTAGAAAGCTTCGACCTGCCCTCCCTCGATGCGCGAGAAATCAAGCAGGCTGTTGACGAGTCGCTGAAGACGTAGACCATTGCGCTCGGCGATCTCCAGGCGTTCCCGTTGCGGCGGCGGGAGTGCGTCCTCGGTGTCGCTGAGCGCGTCCGCGACCGGACCGAGCATCAGCGTGAGCGGCGTGCGGAACTCGTGGCTGACATTGCTGAAGAAGGTTGTTTTGGCGCGGTCGAGTTCGGCGAGTGCTTCCGCACGCTGACGCTCCTCCTCATGCGCTCGTGCGTCGCCGATTGCCGTGGCGATCTGGCCCGCGACGAGGCCGCAGAATGCGCTGTACGTCTCGTCGAGGGCGCGGCGGGGGCTGATCCCCGCGATGAGCAGACCCGTGGGCCGCCCCTGCGTGCGGGAAGGGATAGGCAGGACAAGCGCGGTCTGGGGCGGCACGTCCCACGGGCCACCGGGCAGCGCGCCGAAGCGATCGGGGAGATCGTCGAGTCGCGCGGCCTCGCCGGTCTCAACGACCCGCGCGAGCGGCCAGCCGGCCTCCTCCGACTCGCCATCGAGCGGGACGACTGCCGGGCTGGCAGGAGCGTCCGGGGCAAGATGCGCGGCGTCGGCAAGCCGGGCTACCAATCCATCCGCATCAAGCAGATAGAGCAGGGCGAAGGGAAGATCAGCGGGGTTCTCGGTGAGCACATCTACCGCACGCCGGCAGGCATCCGCCGCTGTCCGAGCCTCTGCCGCCGCGCTTGCGAGCGCACGGAGGGTGAGGAGACGCCGCTCGCCGAGGACGCGCGCCGTCGTTTCCGTGACAGCGGTGAAGATGCCGCCGATGCCGCCGCTTTCGTCGCGGATCGGGCTGTAGGAGAAGGTGAAGTAGCATTCCTCGACGTAGCCATTACGGTCGAGCAGGAGAAGTTGATCCTCCGACCAGGTCGCGTCGCCCCGCGTCAACACGCCGGCGAGCATTGGGCCGATGACCTTCCAGATTTCGGGAAAGCACTCCTCGCCTCGCTGCCCCATCGCAACCGGGTGTTTCGTGCCGATGAGGGGGCGATAGGCGTCGTTGTACAGCATGACGAGATCCGGGCCCCACCAGATGAGCATCGGGAAGCGGGAGGCGAGGCAAATACTGACGGCGGTGCGCAGGCTCTGCGGCCAGCCGCCGACCGCCCCGAGCGGCGTGGCGGACCAATCGAGCGAGCGCATGAGCGCGCCCATCTCGCCGCCACCCGCGAACACCGCACCAGTCGTGGAGGGCGGAGAATCATTCTCACGTACCATCGCAACCCCTCGCGTCAATATCTCTCGCGTGACGATCAGATTCAGCGCAGTATACCTGAGACTGCGCGACGAGCGCGATGTGGTACCCTGTTCGATGCGCTGACGGCGGGTGCCGCCGGCGAAATGGAAAAGGGGACCGTTGTGACGACATACCGCCTCGGGGTTGTCGGCGGAACGGGGATACTGGGAACCGAACTCCTCCGCATCCTCGAACAGCGCCGCTTCCCGATTCGCACCTTGAATGTGTACGCGTCCGATCGCTCGGTCGGGCAGCGTATGCCCTTCGGCGAGGGCGAAATCACCGTCGAACGGGCGTTGCCTGGCGCCTTCAGGCACCTCGATCTCGTCTTCCTCGCCGCGGGGCGAGAGGCGAACGCGCAGATCCTCCCGCACGCGCGCAATGCCGGGTGCATGGTCATCAATGTGACCGGGCGCGAGAACACGAGTGAAACGACGCCGCTCATCATTCCGGAAATCAATGAGGACGTGCTGGCGAACGGCGCGCGGATCGTCGCCTGCCCGCACGACCTGACAATCCAGCTCTGCCTCGTCCTCGCGCCGCTGCACCGGCTAAACCCGATCCGGCGCGTCACCGTGACGGCGCT